>CAZKOC010000461.1:0-1588 GCA_964554275.1 uncultured Weeksellaceae bacterium | reverse complement strand
TTTTATCAGGAATTAAATTTTTTCAGGGCATGGTCAAGGGTCAGGATTGTTAACGATACGGTTTCCATGGCTTCGGACAGTTTGGAGTATGACGGGAACACACGCATCGCCAAAGGATTTGACAATGTCCATTTAAAAGATCAGAAATCTGAATTATTTGCTGACTATGTGGAATATAACCGGATAACAGATGTGGCAGTCGCCTCGGGGAATGTGGTGATGATTGACCCCGGCCAGCGCATCGAAACCCCGCACATGGTCTATGACCGTAAAACGGGAATTGCCCGGACCGACGCGGGAGCAGTGATCCGGGGTAATGACGGAACGGTAACCCACACCCAAACCCTTATTTACAATGCCAATTCCAAAGTCATCGAATTCAACGACAATACAATGATTGAAACGCCTGATTACCGGATTGTTTCAGATAAAATGACAATGAATCAGGCGACAGACATTACCGAATTTTTAGGTCACAGCCGTATTTCCGACAGAAAAGATCCTACCAATTATATTTTAATGCCTGACGGCGGCGGAATTTTCAACAAAAGAACAGGAGAAGCTTTTCTGAATAAACGTTCAACTGTTTACAGACAGGGAAAGGAATTACATGGTGATGAAATGTATTTCAATGACAAAACCGGGTACGGGTGGGCGAAAGGTGATGTTTTGATTAACGATCCGGACGAAAAAAGATTTATACGAGGAGAATATGCAGAAGCATTTCGTGAACTGGATTCTGCTTATGTAACCAAAAACGCTTATGCTGTAAAAGCTTTTAAATATGATTCTCTGTACTTCCATGCAGATACGATTATGGCAGTCCGGCAAAAAGACTCCACCAGAATTATCCGCGGTTATTTTAACGCGAGGTTCTTTAAGAGCAATGCTCAGGGAAAAGCTGATTCCATCGCATACAATGAAACACTGGGTATAATGAAATTTTTCCGTGACCCGATTATGTGGTCGGGTGAACAGCAAATTACAGGCGATACCATTTTTGCATATAATGATGTTGTGAAAGAAATCATGGATTCTGTCAGGGTATGGAACAATGCTTTCGCGATTGCGAAAGTTGATTCACTGACTGAAAAAGATTTCAATCAGGTAAAAGGAAAATTCATGCTTGGCCTCTTTCTCGATAATAAGCTCGATTGGATTGAAGTCCATGAAAATGCGCAATCGGTTACTTTTGTGGATGAGGAAGAAGACAAGGAAAAAAATAAGCCCAAAGAACGGATTGGAATTAACCTTTCGGATTGCGGAATCATAGAAGCCGATATAAATGGAAATGATGTGGATGTACTTTCCTGCAGGATTCAGGCAACATCAAAACTATATCCGGAATCTAAATTGCCGGACAAATCCCGTTACCTGAAAGATTTTAAATGGCGTGGAGATGAGATGATGAAACGCTGGCAGGATATTTTTGACGACCCGCCTGATTATTTATTATTGAAACCAAATCCGGAAAGCCAGCAGGCTGATATGATTTTATTAGATGATATATTGAACGAAACATCTGATAAACCAAAAGAAATTGATGAATAATCCGTTTAGATTTATAAATTTACACCTATGAAATGTC
>CAZKOC010000460.1:0-1590 GCA_964554275.1 uncultured Weeksellaceae bacterium | reverse complement strand
GCATCCAAAGCAGCCATACAACCTGTTCCCGCTGCAGTTATGGCTTGTCTGTAAACATTGTCCTGAACATCTCCGGCAGCAAATACCCCCGGCAGATTGGTTTTGGTAGTTTTATCTTCTGTGATGAGGTAACCTACTTCATCCATTTTCAGAACATCTGTAAATAGCTTTGTATTGGGTTTATGACCGATTGCTATGAAAACACCATCAACCGTCAGTTCATTTCTTTCGTGGGTTTGGTTATTGACGATCAATGCTTTTTCAACTACTTTTTCTCCGGTTAATCCGATAAGTTCATGGTGAAATAACACTTCGATATTAGGTGTGTTGAACACACGTTCCTGCATTACTTTCGAAGCTTTCAACTCATCTTTTCTTACCAACAAATAAACTTTGGTACAAAGTTTAGCCAGGTAAGTTGCTTCTTCCGCCGCTGTATCGCCGCCGCCTACAACGGCAACAGGTTTTCCTCTGTAAAAGAATCCGTCACATGTTGCACAGGCAGAAACCCCGCTTCCTGCATATTTCACTTCGTCATCCAACCCTAAATATTTGGCAGTTGCCCCCGTAGAAATAATTACCGAACGGGTTTGAATCTTTTCACCGGAACTGGTAGTCAAAGTATGTAATTGTCCGGCTTCGTTGCTCAGTTCTACGTGAGTAATGTATTCATAATTGATTGTAGTACCGAAACGTTCCGCCTGTTTTTGTAAATGTTCCATCATTTCCGGACCTGTAATTCCGTCAGGATAACCCGGAAAATTTTCCACGTCAGTTGTAGTAGTCAATTGTCCGCCGGGTTCCATTCCCGTATAGAGAACCGGATTCATATTAGCTCTTGCTGCATAAATCGCTGCCGTATAACCGGCAGGCCCGGAACCGATGATAACTGTATCATGTATATTTTCGCTCATTATTTTGTGTGTTTAGTCCGCAAATTTAGGATTCTTTTCAGGAATCCAAAATTAGTTTTGATTTGAATGGTTTATGATGTGATAAATTTATTTGCAAATTCCTCTGAAAACCTTTTTATCATTACGCGCACCTGTCTGAATTGTTTTTTGATTTCCTCTTCTGTTCCCATAGCTTTTGCCGGATCAGGAAAATTCTGATGGATTTTAATTGCATTTGTAGGAAAATAAGGACAATGTTCTTTAGCGTTGTCACAGACGGTAATTACAAAATCAAAATCAATATGGGCATACTCATCAAGGTGATTGGACGTATGGTATGAAATGTCAATTCCATCTTCTTTCATAGTTTCAATAGCTCTTGGATTTATGCCATGAACTTCAACGCCGGCGCTGTAAATTTCCGTTTTATTTCCTGTGAAATACCGCAAGTAGCCTTCTGTAATTTGACTTCGACAACTGTTTCCAGTACAAAGTACCAAGATTTTTTTCTTCATAATTTAAGCGTATAACCAAATTAGATTGATGATGCAAAATTTCGGGTCAAATCCAAAAAGGACTTGTAATACTACCACAGAAGTTGTGATGATAATGGGTTTTTTATAATGGATGAATTTTTCTTTCATAATCTTAGCAACAGCCTGAATCGGGTGTACAATAGTTATTTTCAGGAAGTTCG
>CAZKOC010000459.1:0-1592 GCA_964554275.1 uncultured Weeksellaceae bacterium | reverse complement strand
TGGGTTGATACTACTAATTCTTTATTCATCTGCTATGAGATTCAATGAACATAAAACAAACGACAAAAGCACTTCCCAAATAAATTTTGGAAAGTGCATTTCTTTATAAGGCAAAAAAACAATGCTTATTTTTTCTTTTTATGCCTGTTCAATCTACGTCTTTTTTTTCGTTTGTGAGTAGCTACCTTATGTCTTTTTCTTTTCTTTCCGCTTGGCATATTCTGAATTATTTTACTTTAACTTTTGATTTTACACTTTCCGTGAATGTTTTTGCCGGTTTAAATGCCGGTACATTGTGAGCCGGGATTACGATAGACGTTCCTTTTGAAATGTTTCTACCTGTTTTCGAAGCTCTTGTTTTAATTGTAAAAGAACCAAAACCTCTCAAATAAACATTTTCTCCTGTTTCCAAAGAGTTTTTTACTTCTTCCATGAAATGTTCTACTACTTTTTGAGTTTCATTTTTCTCAAGGCCTAATTTACTTGAAATGTTACTCACTATTTCTGCTTTCGTCATGATGTATATATAATTTGTTGCTAAATTTGTTCATTCAAAGAAACGGGTGCAAATATAACATTTGTACCTAAACAAAAAAAGAATTCCACGTATATTTATGACTTTTAACTCCCTGATATTGATTTGGTTTGACAAAAACAAACGAAATCTCCCCTGGAGGGAACACAAAGATGCTTATAAAATCTGGCTGTCGGAAATTATCCTGCAACAAACCCGGGTGGCGCAGGGAATGAATTATTACATCCGGTTTGTAGATACTTTTCCGACTATCAGGGATTTAGCAAATGCAGATGAATCTGAAGTACTGAAACTCTGGCAAGGACTTGGTTATTATTCCCGTGCAAGAAATTTACATTTCGCGGCGAAACATATTGTAAATGAGCTGGATGGAAATTTTCCCAAAAACTTCAATGATTTATTGAAATTAAAAGGAGTTGGTGATTATACTGCTGCTGCAATTGCTTCTATTGGTTTTGACGAATCTGTTCCGGCAATTGACGGAAATGCTTTTCGTGTTTATGCAAGATACTTTAATATACATATTGATATTTCAACTCCTCAGGCAAAAAAATACTTCTTTGAATTAGGGAAAGAAATCATCGATAAGAATCGACCGGGAGATTTTAACCAGGCCGTTATGGAACTGGGCGCAACGGTTTGTATTCCTGCGAACCCTAAATGTAATATTTGTCCTGTAAATGAATCCTGCGAAGCCCTGGCGCAAAAAACAGCAATGCAATTACCCATAAAATCAAAAAAGGTAAAAATAAAAGAACGTACACTTCATTTTATAGAAATTACAGATGGAGAAAGATTCCTAATCAAAAAACGAACGGAAAATGATGTTTGGAAGAATCTCTATAATTTCCCACTATTTGAAACGGAGTCCATTCACAAAAAAATGGAAGAATTTGATTTGAATCTGTCATTGACAAAAGAACACGAAGAGAAACATATACTCACACACCAGCGTTTACAAATCGTATTCTGGAAAACACTGGTGAATTTTAACGTTTTAAAAAGTTTATCGGAGATATTTGATGCTGAAATAATTACCCGGGATGAATTGAGCCGG
>CAZKOC010000458.1:0-1602 GCA_964554275.1 uncultured Weeksellaceae bacterium | reverse complement strand
TGGGATTATTCCCAACGGTAGGGATTCCGCTGCCGTTTTTCAGCTACGGAGGAAGCTCCCTTTGGGCATTCATCACGCTGGTGACCATTTTTCTTATTTTAAATTACAAAGACAAACAGAGTTTAATTTAGACTTTTATCGCTGATTGTATGCCGTTTATTGCAAAATAATTTACATTCATAAAATTCCCACTCTCTGAATACAAAGATTTTGTAACTTAGTATAAATGAAATCTTGTTGTCTAAGGTTATTTCTTTTAATATTCGTTCTCTCAATTTTATTGAGAGCACAGGAATTTCGTATTGAAAACGACAAACATAAATTTAGTTTAAATTTTCAACATGTGGGGAATTTAGTGATAATCCCTATTTCAATAAATGGCTCAGTTCCATTGAATTTTATAATAGACACCGGATCTCCCCATACGATCATTACCAATATCGAAGCTATCAATTATTTCAAGCTTAATAAAGGAAGGTCTGTTCATATTTCCGGCTTAGGCAATGACACGAAAATACTCGAAGCATACTTGTCAGAAAACAATAAGATCACCGTCGGGAAAGCAACTTCCAACGTAACGGAAATTGTATTGCTTTTTGAGGAAAGTTTCAACCTGAGCAGCCGTTTCGGGGTTCCTATTTATGGTATCATCGGGTATGATTTGTTAAATGATTTTGTCACAGAGATAAATTATACACAACGCAGGATTACATTTTATGACCACAATTATTTCTACAGGAAAAAAAAGAATAAAATCACAAAATTTGATGAGATTCCTTTGGAAATAAAAAGAAAAAAACCTTTTGTTAGCACTCTCTCTAACATTAATGGGGTGGATGTTTCCCTGAAATTACTGATTGATTCCGGAAGTTGGGATGCCATTTGGCTTTTCGAAGATGAAACTCAGATGATCAACGTTCCTTCACAGTCTATAACTGATTATTTAGGATTTGGTTTAAATGGTGAAATCCACGGAAAAAAATCCAGAATCTCTTATGTACAATTTGGCTCGGTAAAATTGGAACAACCCACTACTTCTTTTCCTGATACGCTGTCAACAAGAAAAATCAGCAGACAGGAACGTAACGGCACGCTCGGAGGTGAAATTTTAAAACGATTTACAACCATTTTTGATTATAAGAACAAAAAATTATTTGTAAGGAAAAACAAAAAATATGAAGATGCTTTTAACTATAATATGGCAGGAATAGAACTCTATCAGCCCTATCCGGAACTGCCCTATCTGGAAGTTATGTATGTAAGGGAAAATTCTCCGGCGGCACTTGCCGGAATCAAAAAGGGCGATGCCATAAAGTATTTAAACGGAAAAAAAGTCGGTGTTTTTCAAAGTCATATTACAGACTATAAATATTCAGCCAATAAAACCGATTTAATTGAATTGGACGGCAAAAAAGCGGAAACAATTTCTTTGGCCGAAATGATCGAACTCTTCAAAACAAAAGAGGGAGAATTAATTTCCGTCATTTACACAAGAGGTAACAACGAAATTGAATACCGTACTTCATTTATATTACAAAAATCTATCTAAAACTTTTCTTAATTCGGCCATACAACACATTCTTTTTTCTAACTTGCAACGGT
>CAZKOC010000457.1:0-1621 GCA_964554275.1 uncultured Weeksellaceae bacterium | reverse complement strand
TAACAGAACGCGCTAAGCCAATCGAAGAAGATGAGCCTGAATTTGATGAAGATAAATACTTTAAAAAGGATGGTGGCTAAGAAGAGATGAAGAGTTTCCGCCAATTTGAAAAACTATGAGAATTGTAAAAGCTGTACTATTCTTGATTTTAACATTGTCGATTCAAACACAAGGTTCAGCAGAAACCTGGAACGAACCTTGGCAAAAGGAAATAATAAAAAAAGCTGACTATTTTGTTTTAGCAAGAGTTTTTAGCAATGTTGATAGCATTGGAACCAGGATTCAAATCATAAAATACTTTGGCAATCAAAAACTAACTGGAGAAATTCTAATAAATGGATTTTCACTTCTGAAAATGACAAGTTCGTCTGGTCACGGAGTACATTTAAATTTTGAAGAAGACCAAACCGTCTATTTGTTTTTAACCAAACAGAAAAACGGGAATTATTCTATTCCGACCCCGACATCAGGTTTTGCTGTTTTGGATGAGGAAAAAAATGTTTACGCAACTTATAGGCACAGCTATCATCAGGCGCTGATTTCACAAGATGTCTATGAAAAAACATATACGGAAATATGGAATTATTACAGAACATCAGATTTTAACAAAGAAAATATCCTTCCATTTATCAATGAATATATCGACAAAGAACCAGCAGGTTTTGAGGAAAACGAGATTTCGAATTTTTTTCTTCAACACGCAGCTTTAGAAACTGCATATCTATTGGATATTACCATTGACCTTGACAGACTTAAAAAATTTATAGAATCGGATAATTTTCATTCCAGAGTTTCTGCATTACAACTTCTATCAAATTCAGATAATAAAAAGACAAAAGAATATTTGTTCGATTTTATCAAAAACGAAGAAAATGAAAACTTTGAAAAAGTAATTGCAATTTGGTCTCTAAATAAAATGGGGAGGAAAGAGTACAAAGATAAATTAATAGCAATTGCCGAAAATTTGTCTGATGAAGAAACAGGATTTGGCGGTAACATAATGGATCCAAGAGTTGGGACTTATTTTCCGAGTCCGAAAAGAGCAGTTGAAGAACTGAAATAAAAGAAATGGCGATAAAATCGGTTACCGTTGACCAATGACGAGAAGAAACATCGATCGAAATTTTTGATTTGCTGAGCTTCGCAGTTCTACCCGATACATTGAAGCACTGTTTACCCCTAATCCTCATGCGTTATGCGAATAGCTGGAAAAATTTTAGCGCTTGCTTTTATAATTGGTATTGTCTTACAGTTTTCATTCGTATCAGTAGACGGAGAAATAGCATTGATTCCCCTGCTTACACTGGCGCGCATCTATTATCCGCCAGGATTCCCTTTTTTAATCAGATCCGGTTACGGAACGTATTCAAAAAGCAAGCTTATGAACAGTTACAAGGGGTAGAATTGTAATAGCCGTTTTCGTGGGATCGCGTTGTCAATTGTTATCGCGGGAATATTATTCAGAATTTGATCTTGCCCGGGGCAACTAACCTCTGGCAGGATTCGGCTGGTTAAGATTCCTTTCAAATTATTACTTTTAATCATCATAAACGTAAACACATGAGTTACCGCATTGAAAAAGACACCATGGGCGAGGTTAAAGTGCCTGCCGATAAATACT
>CAZKOC010000456.1:0-1622 GCA_964554275.1 uncultured Weeksellaceae bacterium | reverse complement strand
TTCCCCATGCTGCATTACCAAAAGCTGGTTGCTCATAAACTTCACAACCGCCAAATCATGCGAAATAAAAATATAGGTAAAGCCAAACTCCTCTTTCAATTCGTTCAATAAATTTAAAACCTGTGCCTGAACCGATACATCGAGCGCTGAAACACTCTCGTCACATATAATAAATTTAGGATTGAGCGCCAAGGCCCTCGCAATCCCAATTCTTTGCCTTTGTCCACCGGAAAATTCGTGAGGATATTTTTTCAGGTCGGAAGAATTCAACCCTACTTTTCCCAATAAATTTCCGGCTTGCTGTAATCGTTCTTTTTGATTTTTCCCGATGGAATGAACCTGCATCGGAGCGGTTAAAATGTCACCTATATTTAATCTTGGGTTTAAACTGGAATAAGGGTCCTGAAATATAATCTGGATTTCTTTTCTCAGTTTCCGGATTTCTCCTTTGGGTAACTTGGCAATATCTTTGCCACGGTAAAAAATTTCACCCGAAGTAGGTTTTTCCAACAACAAAACAGCACGGCTCAAAGTTGTTTTTCCACTTCCGGATTCACCAACCAAACCCATCGTTTCGCCCGGAAAAACTTTGAAATTCACATCATCAACCGCTTTTACAGATATTTCCGGATTTCCAAAAAGAAATGGCTTTGTATAAAAATATTTAGACAGATTTTTTACTTCCAAAATCGGTGGATGAGCGTAAATTCTCTGTTGATCAGCAGCTCGTTCATTATCCGTATAGATTTCCGGCCGGTAATCAGAATTTTTAAGATAATCAGCGATCGTTGGCAGTTTCTTGTACCGCACATCCAACCTGGGGCGGCAGGCAATTAAACCTTTTGTGTAATTTTCCTTCGGATGGTTAAAAATTTCTTCCACTTTTCCACTTTCCACCACTTCCCCTCTGTACATTACCACCACTTCATCGCATATTTCAGAAATTACACCCAGGTCATGCGAAATAAAAATACAACTCATATTGCTTTCTTTTTGCAATTTTTGAATCAATTCCAAAATTGTGCGTTGAACTGTTACATCGAGTGCTGTTGTGGGTTCGTCCGCAATCAGAATTTTGGGCTCACAGCTGATCGCCATAGCAATCATCACACGTTGGCGCTGGCCGCCGGATAGTTCATGCGGATACGCTTTGTAAATCCGTCGGGGGTTGGGAAGTAAAACTTTATCGAACAATTCGAATACACGCTTTTTTGCCTGTTCTTTATTCAGCTTCAGATGCAGGCGAATTGCCTCTTCTACCTGTTCGCCACAGCGAATGCTCGGGTTCAAAGAAGTCATTGGTTCCTGAAAAATCATCCCGATTTCTTTGCCGCAAAAAAGGCGGTGCGAATTTTTATCAAGCTTTGCCAAATCCACTGTTCCATTTTCAGTTTGAAGCAGAATCTGACTTTCAGAATCAATTTTTGCGTTCCCGGGCAGCAAACCCATAATTGCCAGAGATGTTATGGATTTCCCCGAACCCGACTCTCCTACAATCCCCAATATTTGTCCTTTTCCGACAGAAAAAGAAACATTTTTGAGAATTTCATTTTCGCCAAAAGAAAGAGATAAGTTTTGTATTTCCAGTAAATTGGGATTAACGATCTTCATAATGTCCTATT
>CAZKOC010000455.1:0-1627 GCA_964554275.1 uncultured Weeksellaceae bacterium | reverse complement strand
CAAAAATAACCTCATACGAATTTTTATCATTGAAATTTTAAACAGGCTCTTAATTCATTCGGAATTAAATAATTATTTAAAAAAGCATCCTGATAAAAGATTGGAAGTGAGGATGAAAATGTATGAGATCTTATACGGGCTCGAAATAAGGAAATACATGACGCCGGAAGAAAAAACAAAACTGGAGAAAGTCATCAAAATGGCCTTATTGATCCAGGATCAGCAATTACTCTCCGAATTATATACCCTCTACGCCGAGCATGTCCCGGGCACTATAGAAGATAAATTATTTTATAATACACATGCTATTGAAATTCAGGAAAAAATAGGAGCTGAATATTTCCCGAAATTATACCAAAGATTTTACATTGCCAGCCTCGTATATTTTGGTTTTGAAGAATATGTCAAAAGCATAAACATGGGAGTGAAGTGTATGGAATTATTAAAATCTCCAAAAGAAAACCTTGCAATTTATTGCCTTCAATCTGATATTTTAGGTTTGAGTTATTTTGAAGTAAACAAAATCGACAGCGGATTTTATTATTACCAAAACATAAAAAATGCTTTAAAGGATTACAGTAAAAATGATGCGGCCTACAAGGATGTTTATAAAAGGTTCGGGGAGACATATCCTGTCATCTGGAACGGTATTGCCGATGGGGGAATTGCAAAGGGCCTGCTGCTTCAAAACAAATATGACGAAGCAGCCCCCCTGCTAAATGCCAATCTTCAGTCAAGTTTGAAATTCGAGCTGTTTGATGACGTGGCTAAGGCTCAAAACCTTTTGGCTGAGGTATATTATAATAAAGGAAACTTGAATTCAGCAATAGATTTGTGGAGAGAATCTTATCGGAATGCTGTCGTCAGCAATTCTACGAGGATTCAGCTGGAGTCTGTCCAAAAACTCATTCAGATGTTCAAACTTACCAAAAAGTTTGACAGTGCTTTGGTTTACTATGAAAAATATATTTTGCTGAAAGAAAATCATTTAAATGCCGTAAGCCAAAGTAAAATCACGGCTGTCAATAACCGGCTGAAGCACGATAAATTACAAAATACCATACAGGAAGCCCAACTCACTATAAAAAAGCAAAACATCAGCCGGAACCTGATAATAACTGGAACCGTTTTACTGATTATAATCGGATTGTTTTCTTATAACCGTTACAGGTTAAAACAAAACATAAAATATGCCTATTCCGAACATAACAGATTATTGGCGGAACTGGAAACCAACCAGATGAAAAATCAGATACTGGAAGCCAAAGATCAACTACGGCAATTCAGAAATAAGCTTAAGCAGAACAATCAGATTATAGAAAATCTGAAAAAAGAAAATGAGGGAATAAGGCCGGAATCTTCAAAGCTGCGAGAAGCTACAATTTTAACCGGTGAAGACTGGGAACAGTTCAAAAATCAGTTTGAGAAAGTTTATCCGGATTATATATATAGGCTTCGTGAAAATTACCCGGAACTCTCTCCTTCGGAAATCCGTTATTTGTGTTTGGTAAAGCTCAATTTAAGACAAGATGAAATAGCTTCGGCATTGGGAGTTTCTGTTTCTTCTATCAGGGTAACCTGGCACAGGATGCGGAAAAAACTGAAGCTTAAGCCGTCAGCCAGCCCG
>CAZKOC010000454.1:0-1630 GCA_964554275.1 uncultured Weeksellaceae bacterium | reverse complement strand
ATTTTAACCAATAAAAAAATTTCCTTAAATTGTAGATTTTATTAGATTTACAACCGAATGGATAATTTGGTCAAATTAAATATAAAAGGTATTTCCTATAGTCAGACACAGACGGGTGCATATGCATTGATTTTGGAAGAAGAGTTGGGCATTCGTAAATTACCGATTATCATAGGAAGCTTTGAAGCACAGTCCATTGCACTTGCTCTGGAGAAAGATATAAGAACACCCCGCCCATTGACGCATGATTTGTTTGTGTCCATCGGCAGGGCTTTTTCTTTTAAAGTAAAGGGTGTTTTCATTCATAAACTGGAAGATGGTGTTTTTTATTCCAACATATTATTTCAGGACAAAGACGAACAGGAGGAAGAAATAGATTCGAGAACTTCAGATGCAATTGCCCTGGCAATTCGGTTTGATGCTCCCATCTATGCGTTGGAATCGGTTATGGAAAAAGCCGGAATTCATTTGGAAGTTCAGGAGCAGGAAGATGAAAACATAGCCAATGCCATCAAAGAAATAGAGCAGGAAGTGGCCAAGCAAGAAAAAAAATATGATTTTTCTTCCAAGACCAAAGAAGAATTGCAACAAGAAATGAAAGATGCTGTCAAAAACGAAGACTACGAACTGGCTGCACGGCTTCGCGACGAATTAGATAAACGCTAAAATTTAATACCACATACTTTATGTCTATAAAACTCAGGTTGATAATCATGAACTTTTTCCAATTTTTTGTTTGGGGGGCATGGTTAATCACAGTTGCGAACTATTGGTTCGGCACAAAACAATGGGATGGAACTCAATTTGGTTTGATTTTCTCCACGATGGGAATCGCTTCTTTATTTATGCCGACTCTGACCGGGATCATTGCCGATCGTTGGGTAAACGCTGAAAAGCTATACGGATTTTTACAAATCGGATATGCGATTTCTTTATACTATCTGACTCAGGTTGACGATCCGAATGTATTTTTTTGGGTGATGTTGATTGCGATGTGTTTCTATATGCCTACCATCGCCTTAAATAATTCAATTTCATATTCCTTATTGAAAAGACATAATTACGATGTTGTAAAAGATTTTCCACCCATTAGGGTTTGGGGAACAATTGGTTTCATAGCAGCCATGTGGCTGACCAATCTAACTGATAGCAAAGCATCTGAATTTCAATTTTACATAGCGGGAATTGCAGCATTAGGATTGGGGATTTATGCCTTTTTGTTACCTGCTGTCCCGCCTCAGAATTTGACCAAAAATCAAAATGCCAGTTGGGTACAGGTTTTAGGATTAGATGCTTTTAAATTATTTAAAAATTACAAAATGGCATTGTTTTTTGTTTTCTCCATGTTCTTGGGTGGAGCATTGCAATTGACAAATGCCTACGGCGATGTTTTCCTGGATGAATTTAAACATTTCCCGAAATACGCGGATTCGTTTGTGATTAAGTATTCAACCATCATCATGTCGATTTCTCAGATTTCAGAAACACTTTTTATCCTTGCAATTCCATTTTTCCTGAAACGTTACGGGATAAAAAAAGTGATGTTGATTTCGATGATCGCCTGGTTTTTACGGTTCGGGCTGTTTGCTTACGGAAACCCGTCAGATGGTTTATGGATGATCATACTTTC
>CAZKOC010000453.1:0-1632 GCA_964554275.1 uncultured Weeksellaceae bacterium | reverse complement strand
AATTTTTTAAATTTATTCACTTATAAATTTCCATTTCAATCTTTATTATGAAAAAATATATGCTGTTTTTTACGATTCTCATTAAATCGGTTCTGTTTTCCCAACAACTGGAAGTTGAGTATTTGGCAGTAATTCGGCAGGAAATGGACGAAGAATGGAAAGCAGAAGTTCTGAAAATGGATCCGGTATATGGAAAGGATCAGATAAAAATGAATGAAGAACCTGACCCCGCGATTTATCAAATGATTATTTCAGATAAAGAATCTTCTTTCACTTACATTGAAAAAATCAGCAACGATCAGGACCCGAACAAACCAATAATAAGACAGGCTCCGGCCGGATTCGGAACGATCTACCATAACCTATCAGATTCTATTACCATTCAGAATTTTGAGGTATATGATGTGAAATACCATTCATTCGATCCATTGAAAAAATGGAATTGGAAAATTACCCGTGAAACCAAAGAATTAATGGGTTATGAAGTAAGAAAAGCAACAGCTGAAAATGAATATGATAAAATCGAAGCATGGTATGCTCCTAAGATTGCCATTCCTAATGGTCCCGGAAATTATTGGGGATTACCCGGATTAATCCTGGAAGTTGAACAAAAAAGCAAAGAAGGACCTTATATTGTCAGATTTTATGCAGAGTCCATCAAGTCTTCCAACAAAAAACTAAAAGTAATTAAACCTAATCAGGGAAAACAAATCAGCATTTCTGAAGTCGATGCAATTTATGAAGAGGCAAACAACCGAAGAAATGAAATGTACAATAATTCAGACGGTGTGGATAAAGATTAATTTATCCCAGTAACTCAAAATCCAATTGCTTATTTCGTAAGTCAGCTTTGGCAACTTTTACCAAAACCTTATCGCCCAATTGATAGGTAATTCCCGTTTTTCTTCCCACAATCGAATAATTCTTCTGGTCAAAATAGAATGAATCTTCCTCCATATTTCTCAATCTGATCATTCCCTCACAACGGGTTTCCGGAATTTCTACAAAGATTCCGTATTCCTGAACGCCTGTTATGAAAGCATAGAATTCTTCACCTATGAATTGTTCCATGTATTTTACCTGCATGAACTTGATGGATTCTCTTTCTGCTTCCGTAGCCAATTTTTCCCGGGCTGAACTGTGAATACATTTTTCTTCATACGGAGCCGCTGCCGGAGTCTTTCCTCCATCTAAATAATGCTGCAAAAGCCTGTGTGCCATCATATCAGGGTAACGACGGATAGGTGATGTAAAATGCGAATAATACCTAAATGCCAGTCCGTAATGTCCAACGTCATTGTCAGTTGAATATTTGGCTTTGCTCATTGTTCGGACGGCCAATGTTTCAATCAGATTTTCCTCAGGTTTTCCTTTCACTTCCTGCAAAAGCTGGTTCATGGATTTGGTAATTGACTGGCTTGTGCTTAAATCCAAACTATATCCGAATTGCTTGATGAACAAACGCAAATCCTGTAATTTATCCATGTCCGGATCATCGTGGATACGGTAAACAAAAGTATTATTGTTTGGTTTTCCGTCTTTGTTGGTCGAAACAAATTCCGACACTTTCCGGTTACAAAGCAACATGAATTCTTCTATCAAATGATTGGCGTCCTTACTGATTTTGAAATA
>CAZKOC010000452.1:0-1634 GCA_964554275.1 uncultured Weeksellaceae bacterium | reverse complement strand
TCTGGGCAGGAGCTTCAGTTGCAGCTGCTGCCTGTAAATTTTTACCTCTTAAATTCATAACATACTCAGCTACTCTCCATCTGTCAACCGGTGTCAATTGAGAAGAATATGAACCCATTGCATTCCTGCCATACATAATCACATGATAAACAGAGCCCACGGTCACTTCACGTTCCGCATAAGTAGGAACTCCCGAATATGCCTTTGATTGTACGATGGTTCCTTGTCCGTCACCACCTGTTCCGTGGCATACAGCACAGGTCTGACCGTATAATTTCTCACCTCTTTCCAAATCTTTTTTCCTGTCAGCCGGATTTAAAGGAGAAGCAGTAATTGATTTTGATTTGTTATAATCGTCAAGTGTATTTTTTAATTCCCACGGTAAAATCATCGTCTCATCTGTCCTGGAAACAGTTTCATCTACCGGCCAAAGCGCAGTCATGTTCCTGTGCTCGGCAAACAGGGGAACGTTTGATTTCTCATCTCTTTCGGGATATTCAAAATCGGCTTCCATATAAGGATCATAAGCCACCGGATAGTACATATCGGGCATGTAAACTATACTCGGGCTTCTTTTCTTTCCTGAACAAGAACTCAGTGATACTGCCACACCGATTAATAATAAATATGTTATTGCTCTTTTCATTTCAATCTTGTTCTATACTATATTTAAATCTCTTACGGTAACTTCTTCCGCTCCCGTATTTATGAATGCCTCTTTTACTTTGTCGATATCAGATGATTCTATTTCCATCAAAAATTTATCATCGGTTGTTCTCGGATCAGGGTTTTGGGCTTTTGCTCCCGGGTATAATTTATTGCGGACCAAGAAAGTCAACGACATTAAGTGAGCAGCACAAAATACAGTCAGCTCAAACATAATCGGAACGAAAGCCGGCATATTTTCCAGCCAGGTAAAGGAAGGCTTACCTCCAATGTCCTGCGGCCAGTCGTGGTTCATCATAAACCATGTCATAGTGGTTGCCAGTGTAGTTCCATACAAACCATAGAAAAAGGCGATATCTGAAATACGGGTTTTCTTTAACCCCATCGCTTTGTCTAGTCCGTGAACCGGAAACGGTGTATAGACTTCTTTGATAGCAATTCCCTCTTTGTTGAAGGATTTTACTGCTTTCAACAAATCTTCATCGTCACCGTAAATGCCATATATTGTTTTAGTGCTCATGATGATGGTCGTCTTCTGTATGATGTTTTTTATAACTTTCTCCTGATGATTTCAAAATCGTTTTCAATTCCGCCTGTGCGATTGCCGGGAATGTACGTGCGTACAACAGGAATAACACAAAGAAGAATCCGTTTGTTCCAATAAATATACCCACATCTACAAATGTCGGCATAAACATAGTCCAGCCGGATGGTATGTAGTCACGCGACAAGTTGATCACAATGATGTCAAAGCGCTCGAACCACATCCCCGTATTTACTACAATTGATATAACGAATGTCCAGAAGAAACTTCTTCTTATTTTTCTTATCCAAAGCAACCCGGGAACCAGAACGTTGCAAATAATCAACGCCCAGAATGCCCACCAGTAAGGACCTACGGCCGCACCCGGAGAGAAATAGGTAAAGTCTTCGTAACGGCTTCCTGAATACCATCCTACCCAGAATTC
>CAZKOC010000451.1:0-1648 GCA_964554275.1 uncultured Weeksellaceae bacterium | reverse complement strand
GTTTTTGGTTGGGTTCTAAACTGAAACGGGTCATCCGAAACAGGATGATAAAACGAGAGGTTGATCCCTCAATCCGTGAGTTCATCTTACCGGTCATCGACGTTGTCTTTAAAATCCTGGTCATTCTGACCGCCATCAATACCGTTGGGATTCAGATTACTTCCTTTGCCGCAATTCTTGCAGGTATGGCGGCAGGAGTTGGACTTTCATTACAGGGAAGCTTATCTAATTTTGCAGGAGGCCTGTTAATCATTCTGTTCAAACCATTTAAAGTGGGTGATTATATTGAAGCTTTGAATAACAGCGGAGCTGTCGAATCCATCAGCATTTTGTACACAACCATCGTAACAAGTGAGCAACAAGTGGTAGTTCTTCCGAATTCAGCCCTTTTGAACAATCCCATTAAAAATTACTCCATAAAACCTAATCGCAGGTTAGATATAAAAATAGGATTGGCATACAATGAAAATATTGAAAAAGCTCAGGAACTTCTTCGGGATATGCTTAAAAATGAATCCTCCATCTTACAATCAGAACCTATTATGGTTGAAATTTCGGATTTTACGGAAAATCGTGTTAACCTTGCTGTGAGGGCTTTTACAAAAAGAGAAGATTACTGGAATACTTACTATAAGCTATACAAGGAGACTTTCAATTTACTCGATAAAAATGAAATTTCTATTTCTCTGCCTCCAGCCGAAATGATTGTTTCTCAAAAAAATTAATACCATGCATAGCCGAATCCTATTTGTGTTTCTAAGTGTCTTTTTGTTTTTTCCGGAATTGGGAAAAGCGCAATCCGGCTGGATAAAAAATCATTTGGAATCCGATTTTTACAAAACCCAGTTTGTAGGGTTTTACCTTCAGGATGCCGAAACCGGGCAAGAACTGGAAAATTTCAATGGAGAAAAGCTCTTTACACCCGCATCGAATATCAAAATTCTTTCGCTTTACAGCGCAATGAAAACATTGAAAGACTCTATTCCCGCATTAAAATATGAACGAAAAGACGGTGATTTATACATTCAGGGATTGGGAGATCCGACGTTTTTACATCCTGAATTCAAATCAGTCACGCGTGTAATGGATTTTCTAAAAAAAGAACCGGGAAAGATTTACCTGAGATGGGGTAAGTATGAAGGAACACGTATGGGATTGGGTTGGTCCTGGGAAGATTATGAAAAATACTACTCACCCGAAAGAAGTGAGCTTCCGCTTTACGGAAATATGGCAACCATAAAAAAAGGAAAAGGCGGCCCGTCCGCTTTCCCTTTAACCTTGGCTGATTCGGTTGAGTATCAGGAAAGTTTGTTTAGCCGTAATTTTTATGAAAACAAATTCTATATCGGGTCTCGCAATGGAAATTCTACCAAGGTTCCTTTTGTGGTAAAGGATGAGTTAATCCGGCAAATGTTGACGGACGCTGTTGGGAAAGATATTTTTTTGACCGATAAGGATTTGTCGAAAAACGCAAAAACGCTTTTCAGTTTACCTGCCGATCTGGTGTATAAAAGAATGATGGAAGTAAGCGATAACTTTCTTGCTGAACAAATTCTGCTGATGGTCTCTGCGCAAGCAACCAACACAATGAGTAGCGAGAAAGCCATCAATTATATTTTATCAAAATACCTGAAAGGGATGCCACAGG
>CAZKOC010000450.1:0-1653 GCA_964554275.1 uncultured Weeksellaceae bacterium | reverse complement strand
ATTTACTCCGGACAATATGGAATGTGTTATGGAATTCGAAATACAAATAGAAGTAATTACAGGCATACAATTGAATGATATTGCCCCGATCGGTATCTGCGACGATAATTTTGATGGGATTTTCGCATATGATCTGACAGATATAGATGAGCAGTTGACTGTCTCGACCACCGGATTGACGTTCAATTACTATACGAGCCAGATAAATGCAGAGAACAACAATCCGATTCCTTCCGGGCAATGGAATGGTTATGAATTTACGTCATTACCTTCGAGCATCTGGGTAGTTGCTTCCAATGGAGAAGGCTGCAGGTCGGAAATCATAAGAGTTGATTTTACGGAAGGGCAGGGAATTTCCCTTTTGTCAGGACCTTATGAAATTCCGTTTTGTGAAGGTGAGCCATTGAATCTGACACAGTTCCACGGTAATTATACGGCAGAAACCGGGGTTACCTTTGCTTACTATCAGACACAGGGCAATGCAGAGAGCGAAACCAGCCCTATCACTGGGGTGACGAACTATATGCCGGCCGGAGTGGGGTCTATATATATACGTCTGGAAAAAAACAACAGATGTCCTGAGATCATAGAAGTAGACTTCACAGCAGGGCAGCAAGTACAGCACAATTCGGGAACATACGGTCCCATAGGATATTGTGAGGGAGACGAAATAGATTTAACGCAATACGAATTGACAATGGCCCTGGAGAGCGGTATCACTTTCACCTATTATGAAACGCTGCCCAATGCGCAGAATGAGACCAACGCGATAGCGGAAGAAACGGCATATGAGCCTTCAGGAGACGGAACTGTTTATGTAAGGCTTGAAAAGGCAGACAGATGCTGGGTTATATTGGAGATAGAATATGAACAAAGGCCTTCTCCAAGCATAGAAGGACTGGAGCCATTGGTGCGTGTGATTTGTGATGGAGACGAGATAGAAGTAGAGGCAGGCAGTGATGATTCAACAGCAAGCTTCCTTTGGGAATGGGGTAACAACCAGAGCCAGTCAGGGCCGGCTCTGACAATTACAGCTCCCGGGACTTACACCCTGACTGTAACGGGAGACAACAGTTGTGAGAGCAGGGAAGACCTGGTGGTACAGTCTGCGGCGCAGCCGGTCATTACTTCGGTAGAATCCGGCGAAAATTACCTGATTGTATTTGCACAGGGAGGCGGCGGCTTATTGGAATACTCACTGAACGGAGTATTGTGGCAGACCAGTCCGAGATTTGACAATTTGATAAAGGGGGAACTCTATACGGTATATGTTCGAGAAGACGGATGTATGACAGACAAGCACCAGGTAGTGGTATTGGATATATCCAATTTTGTATCACCCAATGGAGACGGCTACAACGATGTATGGGAAGTGAGGGGTATCCATGTGACTCCGGGAGCCACGATCAGGATCTTTGACCGTTACGGAAAGATCTTTGTGGACACGACTTTCGATGGTAATTATGTATGGGATGGGAAATACACGGGCAATCCGCTGCCATCCGGAGACTATTGGTACATCATGGAAGTACCTTCGGACGGAGTGACTGTAGCTCAGAAATTTGTCGGCCATATTTCCATAAGGAATTAGAGATAAGGGTTTCAAAATAAAAATTTATACATTTATATCCTTGTTTGGATACTATGAACCGT
>CAZKOC010000449.1:0-1657 GCA_964554275.1 uncultured Weeksellaceae bacterium | reverse complement strand
GAATGAACAAATGAGAGAAGTTATTAAGAGTAAAGGAAAAGTTCCGTTAGTATGAATCTAAATAGCATTTCCTTATTGTAAAATGGACAATCTATACTTAACTTTCATTAAAATTTAAAAGCTATGTTGAAAGTTGTAAAATCTTTTGTGTTTGTTTTATCGGTGCTTTTATTCGTAGGTTGTGCAACTAAAGTTGTCAATACAATCGCTCACTTGGAACCTGTTCCTTCCAAAAGTGAAGTTATGGCATCCTTTAACGAAAAAGAATTGGCTCAAGCACAATCTCTGTATGAAAACAACTGTGCACAGTGCCATAAACTCAAAGATCCGAATTCACGTGATCCTGAACAATGGAATACCGTGTTGAAAAGAATGTTGCCCAAAACACAGTTAACTTATGATGAGAGTAAGCTGGTTCGTGCTTATTTGATTGTAAATTCAAAATAATAATGTCATTCCGGATTACGAGAAATCTAAATTAATAAAGGATCTTCCTTTGTCAGAATGACATAAATAATCTTAATTGGATTTCTTTTCAAATTTGAATTAAATTCGGAGAAAATTAATTCTTCGTGTTTAGAAAAATTAAAAGTTTTTACCGAAAATATAAAATACCAATTTGGATTATCTTTGGGGTCTTCCTAATCTGGTATCTATTTTTTTCGCTGCCAAGACCGCTTTTCAAAAAAGATACTTCCACTGTTTTATACAGTGAGGACAACAGGCTTTTAGGTGCAACTATTTCCAAGGATGAACAATGGCGCTTTCCCGTCAGCGATTCCGTTCCGAAACGTTTTGAAGTGTGCATCACCCAGTTTGAAGATGCTTATTTCAGAAAACATACGGGCGTAAATCCCGTTTCACTTTTTCGTGCCTTTCGGCAGAATTCTTCTTCGGGAAGTGTGAAAAGCGGCGGAAGTACCATAACGATGCAGACCATCCGTCTGGCAAAACAAAACCCGAAAAGAACTTATTGGCAGAAATTTATAGAAATCATTCAGGCGACACGATTGGAATTGACGTATTCCAAAAATGAAATCCTCAATTATTACGCTTCCTATGCGCCTTTCGGTGGAAATGTTGTGGGGCTCGACGCGGCTGCCTGGCGCTATTATGCAAAGCCAGCTCATCAGCTTTCCTGGGGAGAATGCGCGACGTTGGCGGTTTTGCCAAATGCACCCTCATTGATTTTTCCCGGAAAAAATCACGAACTATTATTGAAAAAAAGAAACCGTTTGCTGAAGAAATTATTAGATGAAAAAGTCTTTTCAGAAGATGATTACATGCTAGCACTTTCTGAGCCTTTGCCTTTGAAACCGAATGCGTTGCCGGAAATCGCACCGCACTTACTGCATACTTCTGCGAAAAATCACAAAGGACAAAGATTACATTCCACCATCGATTCCAATTTGCAGGAACAAGTCAATTTAATTGTAGAAAACCACAAACGAAATTTATCTGCAAGTGAGATCCACAACATCGCGGTTTTGGTCGTGGAAGTGGAAACCGGAAACGTAAAAGCTTATGTGGGCAATACAAAAGATGAAAATTACGGTTATTCCAATCAGGTAGATATCATTCAATCAAAGCGAAGCAGCGGAAGCATTTTAAAGCCTTTTTTATATGCTTCCATGTTGCAGGATGGGCAACTATTGCC
>CAZKOC010000448.1:0-1661 GCA_964554275.1 uncultured Weeksellaceae bacterium | reverse complement strand
TACCAAGCAAAGGCTTGTACAATTCCTCAAGGGAGTTATGAACTATATTTCCTAAAATCCTTGCCCCTACGGTTTCTTCCGCATCTTCGAATTCGCTGATCCTCAAAACTTGCTGCTGGTAAAATTCAATCGGATTGCGCAGATAATTCGCCAGCGATGAAGCCGAAATCCCATTTTCCGCCCAATTTCCTAATGCCTCCATCACCGATGCTGTTTTCAGTATCTCCAAAGGTTGATGCATCTCCGCCACAAAAGACGGCATGGCAATTTTCTTTTCTATTTTATGAGGTGATTCGTATTCTATTTGAGCAATAAAACGGCTTCGCTCACCCGAATCCAGTCCGTCCGCTTCTGTGTTGTATAGCAGGTCAATGTTTTGCGCACGTTGTATCAACCGGTAAAAATGATAGGCAAAAACCGCGTCATTTTCTGTAAATGTATTCATACCCATCTCCTTTCGGATATCATACGGAATGAATGAATTTTCCGTCCTTCCCGGAGGAATCACGCCGTCGTTGACCGAAGTCATAATCACATTTTCGAAATCCAGCAAACGAGTTTCCAGTAAGCCTACCAATTGCAAACCTTCCAAAGGTTCACCGACAAAAGAAATGGTTTCATTCTGTAAAATGCGTGTGTACAAAATGTATAAGGTTTTGAAATTTTGAATTGAATTGAAATCTTTGAGTTCATCAGATAACTGGTTGATCAGCAAACTGAATCTGTACACATATTCCTTGTCAAGCTCATTGATTTCAATATCCTTATTCTGCATCAATTCTTCGATCCAATCCAAAAGATGACGGACAAATGAATTCGTATCAGGGTGTATTTCAAATAAGGCTTCGTAAATGCTTCCTTTTAATTCTTCCTGTAAAAAGGCAGGTGTATTGAATATTCGGTTTTCTTTTCTGATTCTCCGGTTCAATTGGGTTAAGTCAAATTTTTTGTCCCGGAAAATGGTATTGCTGATTACATCAAGCACATTTTTGTAATAAAATGTTTTTCCGTTACCCAGCTTTTCTCTGTTCATCTGCAATTCAAAAATCGAACGGAAAAAATAGGCCATGGAAGATTTATCCAACGGAAAGCCCATCGTGATATTCACTTTTGGAATTTTTTTCGGAATGGCGCTCAACACAGCCGACAGCAAGGTCTCATCTGCCAGAATCACAGCTGTTTCAGAAATTTCATCATCGGGAATTTCATTTAAAATTTTGTGCAGATATTTCGCCTGCCCCACTCTTTTCCCAATTTCTACGGTTTGGATTTTTTTAGGTTTTGAGAATTCATCTGTTTCCCAATTCCAATCAGGCAAGGATTCTTTATATTTTCTAAGAAAATGGCCGGCTTCCTGATTTTCATCGTTCATGTAATAAATATCCGAATCCCAAAATAGCTTGGAATTCCCTGATTTATTCAATTCAAAAATAATTTTTCTTTCTGCATTGGACAACGCGTTCAATCCGGCAAAAACAAAATTCTCTTCAGAATTGTGCATGAATTCAGGTAAATTCTCCACTGCTTTTTTGTAAATAAGACCACGGTAAGCTTTATTCTCTGCTAATAAATCTTCATTTAATTGTTTAAATAAATCGGCAGCCATTTTCCAGAAGTGAAGATGTTTGGCCATCAGCTGATTGCTGCCTATCTCGAGATTT
>CAZKOC010000447.1:0-1663 GCA_964554275.1 uncultured Weeksellaceae bacterium | reverse complement strand
TCTACCTGTCCGTAGGTTGAATTACCACAAGATGTAAAATTAGCACCGTCACTGGTATCATGCAGGCGTACTCTCATACGTGTGGTACCTAAAACCGCATCAATCGGAATAGTAATATTTCCTGTCCACGGAGATATATGAGTACCGCTATCCATAACTTGTTCACCTATGTCATTAAAATCCCCATCCTGATTAAAGTCTATCCAAACCAATACTTGGTCAGCAGAATATGAAGTACCTGTAAAAGAAGCAGAAAAAGGATAAGTTTGCCCTGCAGTTACTTCTGTGCTTTCTGCGGTAAAATTCTCATATCCCGCAGTAGCGGTTGAATTTTTGTTGATATTTATAAATGTAACGTTAGATATTTTTTCATATTGAGTACTAGCAGCACCTGCCGCGCAATACCCTAGTGTAAAATTATAAGGACCTGCCCATGTGCTTGCCCCATCTTCTCCACAATCCCTGCGGACATAGTAACGATATTGTGTGTTCGGAGACAATCCTGGCAGCTGGTAAGAATTGGATTCGATATTTGAAATCACAGTTCCTGAACCTTGAGCAAAATTACCTTGTCCCCATTCTATGTCGAACAGCGTACCATTACTTGTCCATGAAAGCATAGCTGAAGACAGGTTCAATTGCGTATGGGTCAATGCTGTTGGTACAGGACATGCAACTGTAGTTGTAAAGTTATAAGGTCCAGCCCAAATGCTTTCCCCATCTTCTCCGCAATCCCTTAGTACATAGTAGCGATATTGTGTACTCGGGGACAGTCCTGAAAGCGGGTAAGAGTTTGATTCTATATCTGAAATCACAGTTCCTGATCCCTGACTAAAATTGCCTTGTCCCCATTCTACATCAAACAGTGTACCATCACTTGCCCATTGTAATGTCGCAGCGTTATGTGTAACATCTGTTGCTGTTAAACCAGTAGGAGAAGGGCAGGCAGGGGGGGTAAATTCTATAACAAACCTTGCTTGAGGTTTGAATGTATTTATTAAATTCGTATTAGTGCTACAAAGCCCGCTGCCTCCATCTATTCTGGTAAATCTGCTGCTATTTGCCTGGCTTGTGTTATATGTATAGACCGATCCGTAAGGGCTTGTATATGAATTTGACCCTGTACAAACATCTACAAGCAAATTATCAACTCCATTCCAATCAAATCCGTCTCCACTTAATACAATCATATTATAATTTATAGTAAAGGTCCTGCTTGTTGCCGGAGATACTTCTGTCAGAGAAGTAGAATTATGAGTGGCTGAATTAATCTCAGTTGTATTAGCCATTCGAATGGCATAATTAGACAAAGCTGTAGCAGGTGCTTGAGCTACATTCCAGCCAAATTCTTTAATTTTAATATTGGTCGATCCTGCCGGAATGCCTGCAGCTTGTAATTCAGCTGCCGTATAAACAACCTGATAACGCATAAAATTATAATATTGGCTAACAGGGCCTAATCCCGCAGCTGTCGTAGCAGCCGTAGAAGTTGTTGTCTGTCCTGCACCTAAAGATATTGTTGCAGTTTGTTGGGCAAAACCTACCTGCCAGAATAAAAAAGTCAGAAATAACACAGGCAAAATACGCCAGCGAGTTTCGCGGAAATAGTTCCGTTTTAGAAAAGATAAATTTTCCTTCATGTTATGTTAAATTAAGGATTAAA
>CAZKOC010000446.1:0-1672 GCA_964554275.1 uncultured Weeksellaceae bacterium | reverse complement strand
GTAAAATTAATAGACAAAGAGACATTTTTATGGCAAAACTTACATCAAGAAAAGAGGATTATTCCAAGTGGTACAACGAATTAGTCATCCAAACCGGTATGGCAGAAAATTCAAAAGTAAGAGGTTGTATGGTCATCAAACCTTATGGATATGCCATTTGGGAAAAAATGCAGGCAGAATTAGACCGTATGTTCAAAGAAACCGGACACCAAAATGCTTACTTTCCATTATTTGTCCCGAAAAGTTTGTTTGAAGCCGAAGAAAAAAATGCTGAAGGCTTTGCCAAAGAATGTGCGGTTGTTACACATTACCGCTTAAAAGCCGATGAAAATAACCCGGGGAAATTAATCGTAGATCCTGAAGCTAAGTTAGAAGAAGAATTGGTTGTAAGGCCTACTTCTGAAGCAATTATTTGGAGCACCTACAAAAACTGGATTCAGTCTTACCGTGATTTACCAATTCTCATCAACCAATGGGCAAATGTTGTCCGTTGGGAAATGCGAACAAGGTTATTCCTGAGAACAGCCGAATTCTTATGGCAGGAAGGACACACGGCTCATGCCACAAAAGAAGAGGCTATCGAGGAAACCACAAAAATGCTCGATGTATACGCTGAATTTGTGGAAGGATTCATGGGGATTCCGGTCATCAAGGGGATAAAAACACCCAATGAAAGATTTGCCGGTGCAGAAGATACTTATTGTATTGAAGCACTGATGCAGGACGGAAAAGCATTACAAGCAGGAACATCTCACTTTTTGGGACAGAATTTCGCCAAAGCATTTGATGTGAAATTTGCTACAAAGGAAGGAACTTTGGATTATGTATGGGCGACCTCCTGGGGCGTTTCCACGAGATTAATCGGAGCGTTGATAATGACGCATTCAGATGATAACGGATTGGTTTTACCTCCGAAACTAGCTCCTATTCAAGTAGTGATAGTTCCTATTTACAGGGATGAAGAACAAAGAGCCGCTATTTCAAAAGTTGCGGATAACCTGATAGGAGAATTAAAACAAAAAGGAATTTCGGTAAAGTTTGACGACGACGATACGGTAAAACCGGGCTGGAAATTCAATGAATATGAACTAAAAGGAGTTCCTCTGAGAATCGCAATTGGACCAAGAGATTTAGAGAACAGACAAGTGGAAATGGCTCGCCGGGATACACTGGAAAAATCATTTGAAAAATTAGACGGATTGGCAGATACCATTCACCAAAAATTAAGCGAAATCCAACAAAATATTTTTGACAAAGCATATAAATTCAGGGAAGAAAACATTACAGAAGTTGATTCTTATGAATCATTTAAAGATGTTTTGGAAAATAAAGGTGGATTTATTTCAGCTTATTGGGACGGAACCCCTGAAACTGAAGAAAAAATAAAGAATGAAACCAAAGCAACAATCAGGTGCATTCCTTTGGATAATTCATCTGATTGTGAGGGAGGAACAGATTTTTATTCAGGAAACCCTGCCAAATTCAAAGTACTGTATGCAAAAGCTTATTAAAGTTTAACAAAAAATTATTATTTTCGTTTTTCGATTTGGCTTAATATTGGTAAATCGGATATGTGAACAATTTAATTTATAAAAACCATTACAATGAAAAAATTATTCTTATTACTGGCTGTTTTTACCTTCGTAGGTATTTCTAACGCACAGGAAAAATC
>CAZKOC010000445.1:0-1686 GCA_964554275.1 uncultured Weeksellaceae bacterium | reverse complement strand
TTTAAAACCATTTTATGTTTGATGATTTAAAACAATACATCAATAACAGGATTGCGTATGCTAAATTGGAAATTGTCGATTCTGTAAGCAATATGATTTCTGCCGGGGTCTTTGGAATTTTGGCAGGAATGTTTGTTATGATGATTTTGTTTATAGGAAGCCTTTCTGCCGGTTATTTATTGGGGAATTGGTTCAATGATACCGGGCTGGGGTTTTTGGCCGTTATGGGTGTTTATATTTTATTTCTGATTCTGCTGCTGCTATTCAGAAGGAAAATTATGAACATGATAACCGATAAAGCCGTTGAAGCCGCAATGGAAGCAATTGATAACTCTGATGACGAAGATGAGAACTAAAGATATAAATACGCTGGCTGATTTAAGACAAGCCAAGAAAGAATTAAAATATAAAATGGCTCTTGCCGATAAGGAAGCACAAGAAGGATTTTTGTACTCAACCATAAATAAACTATTCAATAAAGTTGAAGATAATTCATTCGTTCAAAATACACCTATCGGTTCCGGAGTAAATACTGCATTAAATTTTCTTTCCAATCAGGCGGGAAACCGTTTTAACATTGGAAAAACCGGAAAGACAATCCTTTCTATCGCTGCAGTAGTCGCAGCTCCTATTATTGCCAAAAAAATTCAGGAGTTTGTGGATAAGAAATTTTAAGAAATTTTAAGAAATTCTTCATTATACTAAACTCAAAACTCAAATTCCGCCTAAAACTCTCAATTAATTTTGTAACATTTGCATAAGAATTCACACTAATTATTAAAATCAATTTCTTATGTCGGATTTGCTTGTTGCAAAAGGTCTCACCAAACAGTACGGAAATAAAATCGCCCTTAATGATTTTGATTTAACCATCCCGAAAGGATCTGTTTATGGTCTTTTAGGCCCTAATGGCGCAGGGAAAACAACTTTTCTCAGAATTATAAATCAAATTACCGCTCCCGATAAAGGTTCTGTGACCATAGCCGGAAAACCTTTGGATAAATCAGTAATTCCGATGGTGGGTTATATGCCCGAGGAACGCGGTTTGTATAACAATATGAAAATCGGGGAACAGGCACTTTATTTTGCCAAACTCAAAGGCTTGTCCGATTCCGAAGCCAAAAAGAAAACCCAGTATTGGTTTGAAAAATTAGATATTTCTGAATGGTGGAACAAAAAACTGACTGAGCTTTCCAAAGGAATGGGACAAAAGGTGCAGTTTGTTATTACCGTTTTGCACGACCCCGAATTGTTGATTTTTGACGAACCTTTTAGCGGATTCGATCCGGTGAACGCTCAAATTATCGCCAATGAAATTCTGGAACTGCGTGACAAAGGAACAACCATCATTTTTTCTACTCACCGGATGGAATCGGTAGAGGAAATGTGTGACCATATTGCATTGATCAATCAGTCCAATAAAGTGCTGGACGGAAAAATCAATGAAATCAAACATCAGTTCAAATCAGGAAAATATTTTGTGGAACTTGAAAACCCTCTGAATTCAGATTGGCCTCAATTTGCCGGATTCTTCAGAATTGAAAATGTGAAACAAAATGAATTTTCAACTTCTTTTAGTATTGAAAAACCTGAAGTTATGCCACATTCAGAATTCATTAACAGCATTTCCAACATCGGAAATATTATTCAATACAAAGAAGCCATTCCTTCCATGAACGAAATCTT
>CAZKOC010000444.1:0-1695 GCA_964554275.1 uncultured Weeksellaceae bacterium | reverse complement strand
GCAATATATTCCCGATATGGGAACGAGACAGTTTCTCCTGAAAAATGTTTACCACACTGATAATGGAAAATATGCTTTCCGTTTCAATTTAAAAACACTAACCGATTCTTACAATGCGTTGGTCGGAACAAATTTATCTGATGAAATGTTTGATAAACCGACTCTATTTCTCCGTGGAGAAAAATCCGATTATATCTTGGACGGAGACTTTGATATGCTTTATAAGCATTTCCCAAAAGCTGAAATCAAAACCATAACCAATTCGGGCCATTGGGTACATGCTGAAAATCCGAAGGATTTTTATGAAAAAACCATTGCATTTTTAGAAAAGTAGAAATGTAATTCAAGCTGATTCCGAATAAATTTATACCTTTATCCTGCTTAAAGGTTAAAACATGAAAGCAGGAAACTTATTTTCTTCGGGAACATCTATAACCAATTTAAACCTTTCAAGCTTAATTCTCAGATTAATCGGTGGGGGTTTTATGCTTTATCAGCACGGAGCAGGTAAGTTCTCTAAATTCTTTGCAGATGAAAAAATCGAGTTTGCAGACCCTTTTGGAATCGGTTCCACTGCAACCTTGGCTTTGGTTATTTTTGCAGAAGCAGTTTGCGCGATTTTAGTGATTCTGGGACTGATGACACGTTATGCTTTGATTCCTTTAATATTTACCATGATTTACGCAGCCTTTGTTGTTCACAGCAAAGATGAATTCGGAAACAAGGAACTGGCCCTGATGTATCTTGCAGTTTATTTTTCTTTGCTGTTGATCGGTCCGGGAAGATATTCATTGGATCGATTAATTAAAAAAAGACGCTCCACTATTTCATAAAAAACCCGGTCACTTCGAGAATCTCAGCGACCAGGATTTATACTATAAATTTCGTTCAGAAATTACTTCTTAACTACTTTTTGAGTTGTAACTTTTCCGTCAACTGTAACTTTTACTGCATAAACTCCTTTTGCAAGGTTAGATACATTTAATTCGAAGTTATTGTTTCCGTTTGCTTTTTGTACCAACTGACCGTTTAGGTTGTAGATTTCAACTGTTGCATTTCCTTTTGTATTGAAGTTTGCCGTATTGTTCCATACAGTTGTCATAGAAACGTTAGAAGCATTTAAATCATTTACTCCCATTGAAAATGCAGTCCAGGTAATATTATCAATTACAGATTGTCTGTTAAAATCTCCGTCTCCTACATTTTTAATTTTGATTGTAATTGGCTCGCTTGAATTTACATCATAAGACAATGTATAAACTTGAGTTTGTTCACCTGAACCAGCACCAAAAATTTCAGAAGTTGCAACTACCACGTCATTTACATAAAGTTCTAACTGACGCTCATTTCCTCCTGTAAAAGCTTTTCTGAATTGAAAAGACAAAGTACCAACACCTCCTGTAATTGTTCCGCTGAATGAACTGTCCATAGCTCTTCTCAACATCAAACCTTTTCCTTGGATCGGAAATTCAGCTTCATCTCTTGAGTGTGTATAAGACCAAGTTATCCCGTTAACGCCTACAAATGAACCATTTGAATAATCGGTCCCAATTTCTGCATTGTCAAAAGTTTCAACACCCTGAGCGAAAACCAATGATGAAAATGCAATAGCAAATAATGTGTAAATTTTTTTCATTTTATTCAATTTTTTAAATGAGAGTGCAAATTTAGTATTTTCTACCGAATTTATAGAGT
>CAZKOC010000443.1:0-1708 GCA_964554275.1 uncultured Weeksellaceae bacterium | reverse complement strand
GAGTGCCTTGCGCCGGGATAAACAAGTTCCGTCATTCCAGTTTGGCATACTCTTCGCAGTCGTTGGAAATAGGGATGTTGGATGATGTCGAAAATTAATTCATTGGGTATGCTAATAAATCCGTGTACCGGATCGTTAAATACCTTGAGTTTGTTTACATTTATGTACTCCAAAATAACTGAAGTTAAAATTTAAATTAAATTACAAATTTAACAGAAAAACACTATGGCGCTGAAAATTTTATGGATTGATGACGAAATTGAGTTATTGAAACCACACGCACTGTTTCTAGAGAAGAAAGGATATGAAATGCAGATGATAAACAATGCAACCGATGCCTTGGAACTCATCCCAAATGAAAATTTTTCTGCAGTACTGATTGATGAAAATATGCCCGGAATGGGTGGATTGGAAGCATTACAAAAAATAAAGGAGATAAAGCCACAGCTTCCTATCGTGATGATTACCAAAAATGAAGAAGAACATATAATGGAAGAAGCAATCGGCTCTCATATAGCTGATTACCTTATAAAACCTGTGAACCCAAATCAGATTTTACTGAGTTTGAAAAAGATTCTGGATAGCTCTAAAATCATTACAGAAAAAGCAGTTGTCAATTACCAACAGGAATTCAGAACCATTGCAATGGATATGATGAATGCAAGGGACTATGAAGACTGGCGTGATATTTATAAAAAACTTGTTTTTTGGGAACTGGAGCTGGAAAACATTCAGGACAGTGAAATGTCAAAGATCCTCGAAACTCAAAAAGAAGAAGCCAATGCTTCTTTTTTCAAATTTGTGGAAAGGAATTATTACGATTGGCTACATACTGATGAGAGGCCATCATTGTCACACACTGTTTTCAAAGATTTGGCAAAACCACATTTGTCAAGAAATGAAAATACGTTACTCATCATGGTTGATAATCTTCGTTATGACCAATGGAAAACCATAGAACCGTTGTTTTTACAATATTACAACGTGGAAAAAGAACAAATGTATTACAGTATCCTCCCTTCGGCTACACAATATGCCCGAAATGCATTTTTTGCCGGATTGATGCCTTCTGAAATAGAAAAAAGATTTCCGAACTATTGGTTAAATGACCCGGATGACGGAAATAAAAACCAATATGAAAAAGAGTTTCTGGAAGACCATATGAAAAGATTGGGGCTTTCTGATTTAACCACTCAATATTTCAAAATTTTGAATTCAGATTTTGAAAAGAAAATCCTTGATGATTTCCATCAATACAGAAATAAAAATCTTACGGTCATCGTCTATAATTTCATAGACATCCTTTCCCATGCCAAAACAGATAACAGAATCGTAAGTCAGATGATACGCGATGATAAAACTTATCGTTCCATTACACGTAACTGGTTTCAGAATTCCTATCTGCTGCAAATCGTGCGAAAAGCCGCTGCCGAAGGAATGAAAATTTTATTGACCACTGATCATGGGACCATCTTTGTAAAAAAGCCTTCGCAGGTTGTAGGCGACAGAGAGACAAGCACCAATCTCCGTTACAAAATGGGAAGAAAATTACAATATGATGAAAAAGATGTTTTTGCCATTGATGATGCCGAAGGTTACTATTTACCCAGAGTCAATGTAAGCTCAAAATACATTTTCGCAAAAGAAGATGTCTTTTTGGCTTATCCAAAGAATTACAACCATTACGTAAATTATTACAAAGAAACTT
>CAZKOC010000442.1:0-1711 GCA_964554275.1 uncultured Weeksellaceae bacterium | reverse complement strand
AATCAGTTGATCAGCAAAATCAGATATTGGTTGACACGGCAACCAGCAAAGCAAAAGAAATAGTTAGTGAAGCCGAAAGAGAAGGTGAAGCTATCAAAAAAGAAAAGATATTTCAGGCGAAAGAAAAATTTCTGGAATTAAAGGCCGCGCACGAAGAATCTGTGAATCAGCGGGAAAGAAAAATTTCAGATGCGGAAATGAAAGTAAAGGAAAGGGAGGACCGGATTAAACTGGATCTTTCTGAACTTCAAAGACAAAGAGACCAATTAAAGGCAGAAACAAGTAACCTGCAATCCCGTCAGGATAAATTAAATCTTAAACAAAAAGAGGTTGACACTCTGCATAAAAAGCAGGTAGAGGTATTGGAAAAAGTAGCCAATTATACTGCAGATGAGGCCAAAGAAGAGCTTCTTGAAACCCTGAAAGACGAAGCAAAAACCAAAGCTCAGTCACACATCCAGGAAATCATGGAAGAAGCAGAGCTAAATGCTAAGAACGAAGCCAAAAAAATCATCATTCAGTCCATACAAAGAATCGGAACGGAGCAAGCTGTGGAAAACGCGGTTTCTGTGTTTAACATAGAATCAGATGAGGTTAAAGGTAGAATCATTGGGCGTGAAGGACGTAACATCCGTGCAATAGAAGCTGCCACTGGCGTTGAGATAATTGTTGATGATACACCCGAGGCCATCATACTTTCATGTTTTGATCCGGTAAGAAGGGAAATTGCGCGGTTGTCGCTTCACCGCCTGGTGACCGACGGGCGGATCCACCCGGCAAGGATTGAAGAAGTAGTCGCAAAGACGGCCAAACAAATCGATGATGAAATTATAGAGGTAGGTAAGAAAACTATTCTGGATTTAGGAATTCACGGATTGCATAAAGATTTGGTGAAAATCGTGGGCCGAATGAAATACCGTTCTTCTTATGGACAAAATTTATTGCAACACTCAAGAGAAGTAGCCCACCTTGCGGGAACCATGGCTTCTGAACTTGGGTTAAATGCCAAATTAGCCAAAAGAGCAGGCCTTCTGCATGATATAGGAAAAGTACCGGAACAAGAATCAGAGCTACCTCACGCTATTTTGGGAATGCAGTGGGCGGAAAAATATGGAGAGCATCCTGATGTTATAAATGCCATCGGAGCCCACCACGATGAAATTGAGATGACGTCTTTGATTTCTCCGATAGTTCAGGTTGCAGATGCCATAAGCGGTGCAAGGCCCGGAGCCAGAAGACAGGTTGTGGAATCTTACATTCAGCGTTTGAAAGATCTGGAAGCTACAGCATTGAGTTTCGATGGTGTAGAAAAAGCATTCGCCATTCAGGCAGGTAGAGAATTACGGGTAATGGTCGAAAGTGATAAAGTAGATGACGCAAAAGCATCTGAATTATCATTTTTAATTACCGATAAAATCCAGAACGAACTGACTTACCCTGGGCAGGTTCGCGTTACAGTAATTCGTGAAACACGAGCGGTCAATATTGCGAGATAAAATTGAATTTTTGAGTCGATAATTGTTAAAATCCTAAATTCAATTTAGGATTTTTTTATGACTTTAATCATGCCTCAAATGCTTTGTGAATGAAACATTAAGGGCATTTCAGTAAGATTTTTAATTAATTTTTAAAATTAATTAAGTAATTGATTTTCAAATATATAATATCTTTGTTGATAACCTATCAATATCTTTTGGTGGTTTTGTTACGA
>CAZKOC010000441.1:0-1735 GCA_964554275.1 uncultured Weeksellaceae bacterium | reverse complement strand
CCGGTTTCAACAAAATCGGATAAAATGAATACGTTGGTTTTCCGTTTAAATGAATTCATCAAAAATTCCAAGGCGCTTCCAAAATTTGTGCTTTTATTTTTGGGCTCATGATTGACCAGTTCCCGAATGATCCGCAGCACGTGTTTTTTACCTTTTTTGGGTGGAATGAATAATTCTACCTCTTCCGAAAAAAGAATCAATCCTACTTTGTCGTTGTAAGTTATTGCGGAAAAAGCGAGCGTAGCACAGATTTCCGCAACGGTTTCCGACTTTAATTGTTTGCGGGTTCCGAAGTTTTCAGAAGCGCTTATATCAACCATTAAAATCATGGTCAGTTCACGTTCTTCTTCAAACACCTTAACATAGGGTTCATTAAAATGTGCGGTTTTGTTCCAGTCTATGTTCCGGACATCATCTCCGTATTGATACGGACGGATTTCAGAAAAAATCATCCCACGGCCTTTGAATGAGCTTTGGTATTCCCCCATAAAAAGGTTGTTGGCCTTGCGGCGGCTTTTCAGCTCAATCCGCTTTACTTTTTTGATGATTTCTTTTGTATCCAATTTAAGTTTAATGTTTGAAGTTCAATGTTTAAAGTTGGGAATACTTAATACTTTGTACATTTTACATAAGAATAATTTAAGGAATCGGAACGGCGTTCAGGATTTCGTCTATGATTTGTTCAGATGAGATGTTTTCTGCTTCTGCTTCATAGCTTAATCCAATCCTATGTCGTAAAACATCTTTACTCATCGCCCGTACGTCTTCTGGAATCACATACGCCCTTCTTCTCAAAAACGCATAAACTCTTGCCGCCAAAGCCAGATTAATGCTTCCGCGGGGAGACGCTCCGAAAGAAATCAATGGTTTCAACCTTGATAAACCAAATTCTTCCGGTTTCCGGGACGCGGAAATGATATCCAGAATATATCGTTCGATTTTTTCGTCCATATAGACTTTTTTCACCATTTCCCTGGAACGGATAATTTCTTCTAACGAAATAACCTTTTCAACTTTAGGAAAAGTATCATCTATGCTGTTGCGCAAAACCATTTGCTCTGCAGCCCGGTCGGGATAAGTAATCACAGTTTTGAGCATAAAGCGGTCAACCTGTGCTTCCGGCAAAGGATAAGTTCCTTCTTGTTCTACTGGATTCTGGGTAGCCAAAACCAAAAAAGGATTTTCTAATTTATACGTTTCGTCGCCAATGGTCACTTGTTTTTCCTGCATGGCTTCAAGCAACGCTGACTGAACTTTTGCCGGAGAACGGTTGATTTCATCTGCCAACACGAAATTGGCAAAGATCGGCCCTTTTTTGATTTTGAAATCGTTTTCTTTGATATTGTAAATCAATGTCCCTACGACATCTGCCGGCAACAAATCGGGCGTGAACTGGATGCGGGAAAATGAACCGCTTACGGCATCGGAAAGGGTTTTGATTGCCAGGGTCTTTGCCAAACCCGGAACACCTTCCAGTAAAATATGCCCGTTTGCCAAAAGACCGATCAACAGGCTTTCGACCATTTTTTCCTGTCCCAGTATTTTTTTATTGATTTCCGAAGAAAGCCGGAAAATTGCCTGGCTTTCTCTTTCGATTTCTTCACTGATTTGTCTGATATCTAAAGAAGTGGTTTCCGTTTGCATTATCTAGTTTCAATTAAGCAGGCTAAGTTGAACAATTTGTACAAATTAATGCGCTAATTTATTGATAGAAGTTTGTTAAAGTTTGTTAACG
>CAZKOC010000440.1:0-1740 GCA_964554275.1 uncultured Weeksellaceae bacterium | reverse complement strand
AACATTCCCGAACCCGGGATGTTGAATTGTTTGTCTAAAAAATCGAATAAATAGTAGAGCATATTTTATTTATTGAGTTGATTACTTAATTCCTGTGCTGTTTCCAAATCGTCAAAATGATGTTTTACACCTTTTATTTCCTGATAAGTTTCATGGCCTTTTCCGGCAATCAGAATGATATCACCTTTTTCTGCCATTTTATAAGCCGTTTTTATGGCTTCCTTTCTGTCGGTTATTTTTAATGTTCTGCTATAGAACGGAGCTTCCACTCCAGCTTCTATTTCTTTTAAAATCTCTTCCGGATCTTCGCTTCTCGGATTGTCTGAAGTAAAAATTGCCAAATCGGACATTCTTGCTGCAATTCTTCCCATTTCGGGGCGTTTGGTCTTATCGCGGTCACCGCCGCAACCCACAACGGTTATCAGTTTCTCATTTCGGGTTCTGATGTTTTGAATCGTGTTCAACACATTTTCCAAAGCATCAGGCGTATGTGCATAGTCTATAATAGCGACTATACCACCTTTGGATTTATATGTCTGAAATCTTCCGTCAACATTCTTTAATTTACTTAAATGAGTCAAAATTTCTTCCTGTCCGATTCCTAACAAGCTGCAGATACTGTATACAGCCAATAAATTATACGCATTGAACTGACCTATCAGAGGAGTCCAGAATTCCTTGCCGTCTAACAAGAGCAGCATTCCGTCAAATTGATTTTCAAGGATTTTGGCTTTGAAATCCGCATCGGTTTTGAGCGCGTAAGAATATCTTTTTGCTGATGAATTCTGAAGCATTACCACACCATTCTTATCATCTAAATTGGTCAATGCTGAAGCTGATTTTGGCAATTCATCAAAGAATTTCTTTTTGGCCTTTATATATTCCGAAAAAGTTTTGTGGTAATCCAAATGATCATGTGAAATATTACTGAAAACACCAACCGCAAAGTTCAATCCTGCTATGCGATTTTGATGAATTCCGTGAGAACTGACCTCCATTACTGCATATTCGCATCCTTTTTCTACTGCCTCACTCAGTATTTTATTCAAAGCAAGGATGTCAGGCGTAGTATGAGAAGAAGGATATTCGCTTCCATGCACCAAAATCCTGATGGTTGAAATCAAAACCGCGGCATATCCTAAAGATTCCAGTACGTTGTAAGTCAATGTTGCCGTTGTCGTTTTACCATTTGTTCCTGTAATTCCTATTAATTTTAATTTCTCAGTCGGATTATCGTATAAGTTGGAAGCAATAATTCCTAAAGCGATAGACGAATTTGCTACCACAACATAGGTCACTTCCGGATTCATTTCTTCAGGTTTTTTTTCGCAAACAATTGCAGCGGCTCCGTTTTCAATCGATTTAGAAATGAAATTATGACCATCAACCTGTGTTCCGGTCTGCGCAACAAATAAAGTTCCGGATTGTGTTTTTCTGGAATCAAACTCAACAGAATTGATTTCGACATCAACGTTTCCGATGATCTCAATTAATTCAACTTTGTATAGTAGATCTTTCAATTTCATTTGTTCTTTTTCATTTGTTTTTTATTTGCCAAATGGAATGCCTCAATAAAATTTCTTTTATAAAAACTAATATTTAAGCCTCGGCATTTCATAGTTATCCTTCCAGTGTCAAATAAATGGTTTCACCTTTTCTGAACCCGTATCCGGCGGGAATTGACTGTGCTTTTACTTTTCCGATTCCGGTATATCTTACATCCAATCCTAAATTTTCCAA
>CAZKOC010000439.1:0-1741 GCA_964554275.1 uncultured Weeksellaceae bacterium | reverse complement strand
TGGTAAACCACACCCATTTGATCCGTTTCGCCGTATCTTACACGCAAAGAAATTGTTGATGAAAGCATGTTAAAGTTTTACATTAAATTAATACAAAGATATTTTTAAAAAGTCAATACCTAATCTGTTTTTTTTACTAAAAATTTGTTAGCACTTTTGTTTCAATGAAAAAATCTACTACATTAGTAGAAATAATGAGAGCAATAACTGCTGAAACTAATTATAAAACCAAAAGAATATTAAACTAACTATGGGAAAAACTGCTGAATCGGTTTGGAAAAATTGTTTGAATTTCGTTCAGGATAACATTCAGGAACAAGCTTTCAAGACTTGGTTTATTCCCATTCAACCCGTAAAATTAAACGAGAGCGTTCTTACTATACAGGTTCCAAGTAAGTTTTTTTACGAATGGCTTGAAGAACATTACATAAAGCTTTTAAAAATTTCTTTGCAAAAAGAATTGGGCAAAGACGCGAAATTGGTTTACAGTATCGTGATGGATCAAAAATATTCAGGAAAAGATCCATATACGGTAAAAATTCCCAGTTCCAATAAGGAAAAAATGCTTCCGCAGGAAGTCGATGCACCAATGCCTATTGACAGTAAAAAAGTCAAAAACCCATTTATCATACCCGGATTACAGAAAATTAAAATAGATTCTCAACTCAATACCGGATACAATTTCCATAATTTTATAGAGGGAGAAACCAACCGATTGGCACGTTCTGCAGGAAAAGCCGTAGCAAAACGCCCGGGAGGAACTTCATTCAATCCGCTTTTCATTTACGGTGGAGTAGGTTTAGGGAAAACTCACCTGGCGCATGCCATAGGTCTGGAAGCAAAAGAAAACCATCCTGACAAGACCGTTTTGTACGTTTCTACCGAAAAATTTACACAACAATTTATAGAAGCCGTACGAAATAATAACAGGAATGATTTCATTCATTTTTATCAGATGATTGACATTTTGATCATGGATGATGTACAGTTTCTTTCCGGTAAAAAAGCGACACAGGATGTTTTCTTCCATATATTTAATCACCTGCATCAAAGAGGGAATCAGATTATTTTGACTTCCGATAAGCCGCCTGTTGATATTCAGGATATGGAACAAAGACTGATTTCCCGTTTCAAATGGGGACTTTCAGCAGATTTACAGGCTCCTGACCATGAAACGCGGCTGGCGATTTTGAAGTTTAAAATTGAAAAAGACGGAATCGAAATGCCTGAGGAAGTTTTGGAACATATCGCCAAAAACATCAAAACAAATGTCCGTGAGCTGGAAGGCTGTCTTAACTCTATAATTGCCCAGGCAACGCTCAATAAGAAAGAAATTACGCTGGAATTGACGCAGAAAACGCTTGCGAATTTCATCAATAATACACGGAAGGAAATTTCAATCGATTATATCCAAAGGACAGTTTGTGATTATTTTAAAATACCTATGGACCAGATTCAATCTAAAACCAGAAAGAGAGATGTGGTTCAGGCAAGGCAATTGGCTATGTATTTTGCGAAAAAATTTACAAAGGCTTCACTTTCAAGTATTGGATATCAAATAGGAAACCGTGACCACGCCACTGTTCTTCATGCTTGTAAAACTGTAAGGAACTTATCCGAAACAGATAAGGTTTTTCGTGGATATGTAGAGGACTTAAGCCGAAAAATATCGGTGGAGTAAATATTTCTCAATGAAAATTTTAATGGTTTGCTTAGGAAATATCTGTCGGTCACCTCTGGC
>CAZKOC010000438.1:0-1742 GCA_964554275.1 uncultured Weeksellaceae bacterium | reverse complement strand
CTTTTGCTTTTCAGGTTAGAACAAAAATTGGAATCGGATGAAAATGTTTCAAACAATATCATCCAAAAAATTTCCAAAGAAGAAAAAACTTACTGGAAACTATATCAAATTCTGAAGTCCTATAAACAATTAAACAGATTGCCCAAAGAAATTACCAAAGAGAAAATCGCACTTTCATTGGTCCTTGATGAAAATTCATTTATCAATACAAAAGAAGATTCTGTGGAATTCCTCACTACAAAGGAGGTAAAATACAAAGACAAAACATATGAAGTTTATTTTTACAAGATTACCTCCAAAAACAAATATGACAGAATGGAATTCAGTGAAATTGCGTATGCTTCCTTTGAAATGGACAAAGACCATTCGTTTAAAACCGGTGAAGAGAAAAACAATACATTTGTTTATTCCGGAATCGAATATATAGATGACGAATATCTGGAAGAAACTTATAAAAATGAAATCGACCGTGTACTTTTCCACGACAAGAAACGGGTTTCTTTTGACAGCGGATATTATGGCGGTTATTTAGGATATTAAAATTTATGAATTTAAGAACAGCAAATCTCACCAGATACATATTACCGCTTCGCGAAGGTGGTTCGCTTCCTGCATTGGCGGAAGCTGATGACGGATTCAAATACGTGGTGAAATTCAAAGGCTCCGGGCACAGGGAAAAAGCTTTAATTGCCGAATTGCTCGGAGGCGAAATTGCCCGAAAGCTCGGTTTTCAGATTCCCGAATTGGTTTTTCTTAATTTAGATGAGGCTTTTGGAAGAACAGAAGGCGACGAAGAAATCCAGGATTTATTGCAGGCAAGCCAGGGAACAAATTTAGGTTTGCATTTCCTTTCCGGTGCCATTAATTATGACCCGAATGTGATGAAAATCGAATCCGGATTAGCCTCTAAAATTGTTTGGCTGGACGCGTTCATCACAAATGTTGACCGTACTTTCCGAAATACAAATATGCTGATGTGGCACAAAGAATTATGGCTTATTGACCATGGTTCCAGTTTTTATTTTCACCATAGTTGGGACAATTGGGAAGTGCAGGCAAAAAGTCCGTTTACATTTATAAAAGACCATGTTTTGCTTCCTTTTGCAGATGATTTGGAAAAAGCGGATGAAGAATTAAATCCAATAATTGATGCAACATTTATCCACGATTTGGTTCATTTAATTCCCGATGAATGGCTCAATTTCGATTACGATTTACAACCCGATGATTTACGGAAAGTCTATGCGGACTTCTTATTGATTCGAAAGGAAAATTCAGGAATATTTATAAAAGAAGCACAAAATGCAAGACAAAATCTTATATGAATATGCCGTAATCCGGATTTTCCCAAAGGTTGAACGGGAAGAATTCATCAATGCCGGAATTATGATCTTTTCCAAAGAAGCAAAAAAATTGTTGGTCAAAACTCATTTCAACGAACAAAAATTCCGTTCCTACGAATCTGAGCTTGATGAAGAGCAGGTAAAACTCAACCTCAAATCTTTCGAACTCATTGCTAACTGTGATAAAAACGGAGGCCCTATTTCCCAAATGGATATGCCTTCCCGCTTTCGCTGGCTTACGGCCGTAAGAAGCTCATGCATCCAGACCTCCCGCCCGCATCCCGGATTCTCAGATGACTTGGAAAAAACTTTGGAACGATTGTTTGGGGAGCTAGTTCAGTGACTTTAAAAAAATCCGCTAAATACTACCTCAGCGCTTTCCTCACTTCCGGAAGCACT
>CAZKOC010000437.1:0-1764 GCA_964554275.1 uncultured Weeksellaceae bacterium | reverse complement strand
TAAATTATAAATTTTGAATTCTAAATGAGTAAAAATCTTATGTCTTGTTACTTGTCTTCTGAATCCAAATCTTCAAATTATCGAATTAATTTAATCTTTCCTCTTCAAATCGTCTGTCTTTTTCGATAATAAAACAGCTCCGATCATCGCTCCCATGAATAAAATGCTCGCCAGTTCAAATGGGATTACATAATCGGAATACAAAACCGAACCTAAACTTTCCGTAAGCCCGATTTTACCTTCCCCCAAAAGCGTTTGGTTATTTTCATGAACATCGGATTTCAGAAAAATCCCTACCGTCAATGCAAAAAACAAGATCGCTGCAATTGCACCTGAAATTAGGATAAAAGGTTTGCTGAAACTTTTGTTCTCTTTATTTAAATTCATCAGCATGACCACAAACAGAAACAAAACCATAATAGCTCCGGCATAAACGATGATGTTCACGACCGCCAAAAACTGCGCGTTCAACAAAATATAATGTCCGCTGATGCTGAAAAATGTGATGATGAGATACAAAATGGAATGAATGGGATTCTTGGTCAAAACCGTCAGTAAACCACTCAATATGGTCAATCCCGCTAACACAAAAAATAAAATTTCTGCTGTTGCCATATAATTAATTTGATTTTTTTGGAAATGGGATTAACAAATCTTCTTTTGTGTAAATGAAATTTTCACGCTTATAACTTGCCGGAGTAACGGTTTGTGAAAGATAAACAGCGTCTTTTGGACAGGCTTCTTCACAAAATCCGCAGAAAATACAACGCAACATATTGATTTCGTACTTTGCTGCATATTTTTCTTCACGGTACAAATGCTCTTCTCCGGGAAGTCTCTCTGCTGCTTCCATCGTGATGGCCTCTGCCGGACATGCCAAAGCACACAATCCGCAGGCAGTGCAGTTTTCTCGTCCTTCTTCATCGCGGTTCAAAACATGCAATCCACGAAAAACAGAACTGAACGGTCTTTGTTTTTCAGGATAGTTTACCGTAACTTTTTTCTGGAAGAAGTGTTTCAGCGTAATCCACATTCCTTTAAAAATCGAAATCAGGTAAAGACTCTCCCAGAAATTCATCGGGCGTCTGTCTACTTGTTTCGCTCTATTTGTTAATGTTTCCATTTTATATTTTTTTAGTATCAGGTAACCCGTATTAAGTACCTGGTACTTTTTTATTTATTTAATAATAAAATTACAAAACCCGTAATCAACATATTTACAAGTGCCAAAGGCAGCAATTTTTTCCAACCTAAATCCATCAGCTGGTCGTAACGGAATCTCGGGATTGTCCATCTTACCCACATGAACAGGAAGATAAACATACAGGTTTTGGTAAATAAACTCAGGAAATGTAGGATTGCCATTGTATTCATTCCCAGGGTTTCAGCTAATTTTCCATCATTTACAAACGGAATGTCATAGCCTCCGAAATATAAAGTAGATAATATAACTGAACTAATAAAAACGTTGATGTATTCCGCAAAAAGAAAAAAACCTAACTTCATGGATGAATATTCCGAATGGTAACCACCGATCAGCTCATTTTCCGCTTCAGGTAAGTCAAATGGCGTACGGTTGGTTTCCGCAAAAGCACATACCAGAAAAATGATAAATCCGACGGGTTGTAAAATGATATTCCAATAGCCGTCCATTTGCCCTTCGACAATTCCACCCAAACGCAATGTTCCGCTGATCATCAGGATTGTGATCAAAGCTATACCCATTGGTAATTCATAAGAAATGATCTGTGAAGCGGCACGAAG
>CAZKOC010000436.1:0-1764 GCA_964554275.1 uncultured Weeksellaceae bacterium | reverse complement strand
TAAAATGCAATAGCCATGATTCCTGTGAAATTAATCACAAAAAAAATTAAAAAAAACGGCCACTGCCACTTCAACAAATCTTTCTTTTCCTCCATTCTAATTTTGCCACAAAATAAATGAAAAATAATCTGACTGAAAATTAAAATGTAAAAATAAAGGTTTTTTATAATCAGTTGGATTCATTGTGCAACGTATTGTTTTTATTCAAAAAATTGAATTGTAAATACTTATAAGATTCTCTCGGAACAATTTTAATCCATCTTTTATACCTCAGATACCATTTTTGACGTATGCTTGGAATCCCTTGTGTGAGATAAGCTGCTACAAAAGGATGAACATGTAAGGAAATTTCTTTTACCTGTTTTCCCTTGTTTTCAATAATACTTTTAAGGATTTGTTCAATCCTTTCAATAATCAGGATAGGTGCTTCAACTTCTTTTTGCAAAGCATTGGGGTTTTCTTCTACCGTTTTTATGTTCAATTCCGGCCGGACCCTTTGTCGTGTAATCTGGATCAATCCGAATTTACTTGGTGGAAGAATTTTGTGCTTGGCACGGTCTTTCTGCATTTCCTCCTTGAAATGTTCGTACAACTCCCTCTTATTATTGTTGCTGGTCATATCTATGAAGTCCACAACAATGATTCCCCCCATATCTCTCAGTCGTAACTGCCTTGCGATTTCAGTTGCCGCAACTTTATTTACATTCAGCGCGCTCTCTTCCTGATTGTTTGAATTCCTCGTTATATTTCCTGAATTCACATCTATAACATGCAATGCTTCAGTATGTTCTATAACCAAATAGGCTCCTTTGGACTGTGGAATCGTTACGTTTTTACCAAATGATTGTTTGATCTGACGTTCGATTCCTACTTTTTCAAACAAAGGAATTTCAGTTTCGGGAAAAACTTTTATGAGATTGGATTTCTCGGGAGCTATCACATCCAGATATTCCCTCATTTCTCGTGCAAAGCCTTCATCATCAACGGATATTTTCACAAAATCCTCGTTGAAATTATCTCTCAGAATAGAGGACGCTCTGTCCATTTCGCTTAAAAGTTTGGCAGGTGCTTTTCGTTTTTGAACATTTTTGAAAATCTGCTGCCACTTATTTAACAAATAATTCAGGTCTGCATGAAGCTCTGCCACCTTTTTACCTTCGGCTACTGTACGGATTATGATTCCAAAACCTTCAGGTTTAATGCTCTCTACCAAAGCAACCAACCGGTCTCTTTCTGCTTTGTTCTTTATCTTTTGAGATATGGAAACCTTGTCAGAGAAAGGAGCTAAAATCAGGTACCTTCCTGCAATGGAAATTTCAGATGTGATCCTCGGTCCTTTACTGTGGATAGGCTCTTTGGTAATTTGAATGACGATCGGATCCCCCGGTTTGAGCACCTCGTTAATTGTCCCGTCTTTCTGAATCATTTCTTCTTTTCGAAACGATTTCAGGTTTGGGGATTTAAATTTACCTGAGCTAACCAAATGAGCATAACTGATAAGTGACCTGACGTGCGGCCCCAAATCGTGATAGTGAAGAAACGCATCTTTGGAGTAGCCTATATCTACAAATGCGGCGTTTAGGCTCGGAGCTAGTTTTTTGACTTTCCCCAAATACATATCGCCTACTGCAAAATTCAAATCTACACTTTCCTGGTGGAGCTCCATTAATTTTCCGTCCTCCAGCAGCGCAATCTGAACATTCTCTTCTTGGGTTGATACTACTAATTCTTTATTCATCTGCTATGAGATTCAATGAACATAAA
>CAZKOC010000435.1:0-1787 GCA_964554275.1 uncultured Weeksellaceae bacterium | reverse complement strand
TGAATTTTATTACATTTGTGTAAACCGTTTCAAATGTACAAAGTTTTTTATTATGAGAAACCCCTTACTTTGTCCGAAAAACCTGTGCCTGAAGCAAAAAATTTAACATTTTTCAATGAAGGTCAGTTTGATGAAGCATTGGCGCTTTTAAAAAATGATGATGCCTCACACGTTCACATTTATCATCATAATTTAGAAAAACTTTGGGAAAAATTCATTAACCACTTTTATTACCTGGAAGCTGCCGGGGGATTGGTAAGGAATTCCGATGATAAAATTCTTTTCATTTACAGGTTGGAAAAATGGGATTTACCAAAGGGAAAAGTTGAAGTGGGAGAAACAACTGAACTTGCAGCTGTAAGGGAGGTTGAAGAAGAATGTGGAATTAATCAGCTCAAAATTATAAAATTTATTACCAACACTTACCATATATACTTTGATACAAAGCTTCATCTGAAATCTACCTTCTGGTATGAAATGTACTATGACGGAAATGAAGAATTAATTCCTCAGATTGAGGAGGGAATTGGAATTGCCAAGTGGAAATCAAAATATGAAATTCCGGAACTTCTAAATCAGACTTACGAAAACATTAAGATTGTTTTGGCGCCAGAAATCGATTTATGATCTGAATTTATTTTGATTGAATCAATAATCCATTTATTCTGGGGATCGGTCCATCACAACCCACGGGAGATTTGTGACAAACCAGGCAAGATTGAACTACATTATTGTACAAATCAACTCGTTGCGGATTAGGTTCACTATCGTATAATTGCTTTTGGGTTTCAATCAATAAATTGGCAAATCTTTCAAACTCAAAAGTCCGCTCAAAAGTATTGGTCATTTTTGCCGTATGAATTTTGATCATATTCGAAGGTAAAGTCCCAATGTCCTTGTTTTCAATTACATTGGGACGTATTTTTTCCATTTCAGAATACATATCTTCCATAAGTAAAGCCATTTCAGAAAATTCGTAAATCCTCTCAAAGCTGCTTTTTTTCTTCGGTTCATCTCCTGTGTCTTTGTTACACGAAACCGGAAAAAAAAGATAACATAAAATAAGTATTCCGATGAATCTTTTCATTTATACTTTTTTCTTTAGCAAAACACCATCTGCCATGAAAGTATATTCAAGTCTTGGTTCTGTAATGGCAGCGATTTCTTCTTCAGATTTACCTGCATCTTTTGCATAATGCTTTAACTCATCAATTGACGTTTCATTTTTATATGCCCATCCTTTGATGATTGCGTCACTTTCTGCAGCATCCATAGGAACAAAGAATTTATAATCTTTGAACTTCACAAAAGATTCTTTTTCAGGCTGACCTAAATCCAGCTTCATCCAGCACCCTTTTGCCTGGCAAACAGAATTCACTTTACCTTTGAATGCTATTTCCAAAGAATCTCCTACAGCCATTTCATCATATTTTTTGAGCATTTCTTCTCCTGAAATAGCTCCTTCCGGCGAAATTTCCGCACCGAATGATTCATATTGGCTTAAGTCAGCAACTTCGATTGATTCAGTTTTCACTTCTTCCTTTGTTTTCTGTTTACAGGAAATAATTGCTACTGAAACTGCGATGGCTACAAATATTTTTTTCATTTTGTATTAATTAAGAATTTAAAATCTGACAAATATAAGACTATAATCAAATAAAAAATAACGCTTTAAGTAAACGAACAAAAGCATTATAAAAAACCAAGATATAAAAAAATCCCCATTCTTTATGAATGAGGATTTTTATAATAAAAGACAGGCGGCGACCTACTCTCCCGCTTTCGCA
>CAZKOC010000434.1:0-1793 GCA_964554275.1 uncultured Weeksellaceae bacterium | reverse complement strand
TTCTGTCAATTTCACTGTGGTGAACAAGCCCGGCGGCAGAGATTAATTCCGCAAAGCTTTTCATCGTATTTTTATGGTAATTGTAAGTTCGGACTGTTTTGTCAGCAACATCTAATCCTTTCATCAATTCTTTATCCTGCGTGGCAACACCTGTCGGACAAGTATTTGTATTACATTGCAAAGCCTGAATACAACCAACCGCCAGCATCATAGCACGGGCGCTGTTACACATATCCGCTCCGATTGCCAAGGCACGGGCGATGTGAAAGCTGCTGTTTATTTTTCCCGATGCAATGACTTTTATGTCTTCTTTCAATCCGTATCCGCGTAAAGTATCTACCGCAAAAGCCAATCCGTCAAGCATCGGCATTCCGAGGGAATTTGAAAATTCGACAGGAGCTGCTCCTGTTCCTCCTTCTCCACCATCAATGGTTATAAAATCCGGTTTCAGTCCGGTTCTGACCATTGCTTCACAAATATCTATGAATTCTTGTTTGATTCCGATACAAAGTTTGAATCCAACCGGTTTTCCGCCTGATAATTCACGCATTTGGTGGATCAATCTCAGCAATCCTTCCGGATCTTTAAAAGCGGAATGCGAGGGCGGTGATTCTACTTTTGTAAATGGTTTTACGTGCCGGATCGCTGCAATTTCCTCAGTGTTTTTACTTGCAGGTAAAATCCCTCCGTGACCGGGTTTGGCCCCCTGAGAAATTTTGAGTTCAATCATTTTGACATTCGGGATTTGGGAATTTTTTGCATACAACTCGGGTGAAAATTTTCCATGTTCATCCCTGCATCCGAAATATCCTGTCCCCACCTGCCAAATCAAATCACCGCCATTTTCCAGGTGAAAAGGGCTGATCCCTCCTTCTCCAGTATTGTGGGCAAATCTTCCCATTTTAGCTCCTCCGTTCATTGCCAATACCGCATTTTTACTCAAAGAACCGTAACTCATTGCGGATATGTTAAGTAAGCTTGCGGAATAAGGCTGCGTACAATGTTCGCCACCTACCATTACGCGCGGATCTTCATCAACTTTCATACGGCCGGCATACATGGAATGATTCATCCATTCATATCCGGCTTCATAAATATCCATTTGTGTTCCGAAAGGAACCGTATCCGTAACATTTTTGGAACGCTGGTAAATCATGCTTCTTGTTCCTCTATCCAACGGCCTGCCCTCGGTATCGGTTTCTACAAAATACTGCATAATTTCCGGGCGGATGCTTTCCAGCATATAGCGGGCTCGTCCCAAAACCGGGAAATTCCTCCTGATCGCGTGCTTTTTTTGAAAAATGTCAAACAAGCCGAGAACAACAAGTGGAAGAATAATTACGAATAACCAAAGAATGGGATCCCAGAAAAAAGAAATACCTATCACAATCACAGGAATCACAATAGATAAAATAATAAACATTTGCCTTACTTTCATTTTGTATAATGAATAATTCAGCAAACAAAATTAAGCATTAAAAGATAATAAAACCAATTAATAAATTACCGCTTACATTTACCGAATTGAAGAAAAATCAATAATAAATGATAATTTTGAATTAAATTCTAAGAACCGTCATGAAAATTATATGTATCGCAAGAAACTACTCGGAACATGCAAAAGAATTAAATAATGAAATTCCTGAAAAACCTGTATTTTTTTTGAAACCGGATACGGCATTGCTATTAAAAGGGCGGGATTTTTATTTACCCGAATTTAGCTCAGATATTCATTACGAAGCTGAAATAGTATTAAAAATTAACAAACCGGGAAAATATATCCAAAAAGAATT
>CAZKOC010000433.1:0-1797 GCA_964554275.1 uncultured Weeksellaceae bacterium | reverse complement strand
AATCGCCAAATAATTCAATTGAAAATTCAATTAATTATGCAATCATAAAAGGAGGGAATATTGGATTGGAAGTAGAAAATTCTAAATTAAAAATTTCAAATACTAAAATCCTGAACAATGATTCCATTGGTTTATATGCAAAAGATGCTGATATAACAGGATATAATTTAGTTATTAATAACAGCGATTTGGCTGCCTTAGCCATTGAGGAAGGTGGAACATATACATTCACACATTGTACTTTTGCCAATTACCACAACATCGGACAAGGCATAGGTACAAATCTGAGTTTATATATGGATAATGTAAATGCCAATGGAAGTATCCGGTTTTTTAATTCCATATTTTATGGTCGTGCCACTGATGCGATACTTGTAGATAACAGCGGAAATGTCAGTTATCAGTTTAGCAATAACGTAATCAAAGGAACTTTACCAGCCGGAATTAATTTCCCTAACACAAGCAATGAAGAGCCGTTATTTATAGATCCGGGGTTTGGAAAAAACGATTTAAGATTAAAAGATGGTTCTTCTGCTATCAATCAGGGTGACTCAACTTATATAGGCGATGCAACACATGATATCAATGAAGTTCCCAGAAATAATACGAATACGCCAAATGCCGGTGCCTACCAAGTAGTTATCAATGAGTAAATTAAATAAAAAGATACAAAACTGAGCCACATAAAGTTCCGATTATAAAACCGCACACAACCTCTTGGGTTGTGTGTTTTTTTAGCGTCAATCTAGACGAGGCAATCATAAAAACAAAAATCCACCAGACAATTCCCACAATTGGATTCTGAACAAACAAAAGAAATCCCAAATAAACATTGACAGCTACATGCAGTGAACTTTTCACAAAATAGTTCATTAGCTGCATCAGTATTAAAAGAATTACAGCAAACAAAAAACTGATTATCAATTCATCTGACTGATTTGTGAAATACAAAATAAGATTGACTCCAATCAATAAAGGAAGCACAAAAAAATAAAACTTTTTCCTTTCTTGCCTATCCGAAACATCAAAGCTCTCAATTTTTCCTTTTTTGTACTTTTTGGTTAAATTAATCAACACAGGAATTTGAATTATTCCAATAACCAGCAATGAAATAAAAAAAGCATTTTGAGTTGATTGTGTTTGAAACAACAAATAAATAACAACAAATGGGACAGTCACAAGCGGATGCCCCATTGTTGATATAATTTTTGCGACTGAATTCTTCATTTATTAAACTCATGTCATTCTGACGAAGGAAGAATCTTATAATTAGTAAGATTCCTCGTACCTCGGAATGACAATAAATTAGTTCTAAAAATATTTAAAGCTTTGTTTGTTTTTAATTTTTTTCACAGATTCATACATCAGTTTTATAGTATTTTCCACATCATCTTTATGGACCATTTCAACTGTTGTATGCATATATTTCAATGGCAATGAAATCAAAGCGGACGGCACTCCCCCATTGCTGTATGCAAAAGCATCGGTATCTGTTCCCGTTACTCTGCTGCTAGCTGCGCGCTGAAAAGGAATTTTATTTTTCTCGGCGGCTTCCAGAATTAATTCTCTCAAATTATTCTGAACTGCGGGCGCGTAAGTAATCACCGGCCCGTCACCGCATTTAATTTCTCCTTCTTTAATCTGACTGATTTTGGGAGTTGTTGTATCGTGTGTTACGTCCGTTACAATTGCAACATCAGGCTGAATCGTTTTGGTAATCATTTCAGCACCACGTAATCCGACTTCTTCCTGAACAGAGTTGGTAAAATAAACACCAAAATCTATTTTATCTTTATT
>CAZKOC010000432.1:0-1801 GCA_964554275.1 uncultured Weeksellaceae bacterium | reverse complement strand
CGGCATTTATTTATAGCGGATGAATATTTAGCAAAACAAATCGCGTCAGTTCATAACTTAGCATTTTATTTGGATTTGGTTCGAACTGCTAGAAAACATATATTAGAAGGAGATTTTGCGGAATGGAAAAATCAGATTATTCCACAACTTAAACAACGATTATAATATAAATCCGTACACTTCGGAAACTTCAGTTTATGGAATGGAAAAATAACATCAAAATTGGTAATTGAAAATATTCGATAAATATATCATCAGGAATTTCGTAAGCACCTTCTTTTTTATGGTGATTATCTTATCGACCATTGCGGTGGTAATTGATTTGAGCCAGAAACTGGCTCGAATTGAAGACAACGGTTCTTCGCCTATGGATGCATTGACTATGTTTTATCCGTATTGGGCAGTTTGGTTAGTAAACACGTTTCTTCCCGTAGCGGTATTTATTTCGGTTATTTATTTCACTTCCCGCCTTACAATGCAAACAGAACTGGTTGCGGCGCAGTCCGGTGGATTGAGCTTTCATAGGATTACTAAGCCATATTTGATTGTTGCCGCAGGAATTGCCGTCGTGGCTCTTTTTGTAAATAACTTTGCGCTGCCATGGGCAAATATCAAAAAGAACAAATACCAGTATGAATATATGCTGAGCTCCACTAAAAAAGGAGAGTATTACGAAAGGCAAAGCATTTCTTCTCAAATTTCACCTGATGAATATATTTTCGCGCAGAATTATGACCGGATAGAAAAAAGAGGATCAAGTTTTATTTTCCAGCAGTTTGAAAATGCCAAACTTAAAGAGCAGCTTATGGCATCATCTTTTGACTGGGATGAAAAAGATTCGGTGTATGTTTTGCGGAATGTATATACAAGAAAAGTTATTTCCAGCTTCAGAGACAGCTTAGGCTATCAAACTACTTTGAAACGGAAATTCAAGGCAACACCCGATGAAATCTTGCCGGAAGGTTATGTAGCCGAAACAATGAATTCCATTGAATTAAATCAATTCATCCAAAAACAAAAATTCAAAGGGTCTGCAAGTGTAAATGCATACATGAATGAATTGCAACAGAGAAACAGCCTGCCCTTTTCTACTTTTATTCTTACGGTTTTGGCGTTATCACTTTCGTCTAAAAAGCGACGAGGAGGAATCGGGGTTAATTTGGCTGTGGGGATTTTTCTGGCATTTATTTATATTTTCTTCAACCAGATTTCATTGACTTACTCGACTCAGGGTTACGTATCACCTTTTATTGCTGCCTGGATGCCCAATGTCATTTTTGGCGGGCTGACCGCTTATTTATATTTCAGGAGGGCGAATACTTAGGGAGTTTTGCCATCGGATTTCAGAATTCTACATTTTTGTATTTAAAAAGTGTTAATTTTATCTCAGTCATCTGTACCACAAATGTGGAATGGATTTTAAATAAAACTCTGCTGAAATTTGGAAAATGTTAGAACCAATTACCATAGCCATAGTTGAAGATGATAAGCATTATAACAACGCTTTGAAAAAAATCATTGGATTTGACCGGGAATTGCTTTGCGTCGGCCAGTTTTTTAATGGAAGAGAAGCTTTAAGCGGTTTGGTCAAACTTCATCCGCAGATACTTTTAATGGATATAAAACTGCCCGATAAAACAGGAGTGGAATTGGTCGTGGAACTTAAACCGCAAATGGAGGAAACCAAATTCCTCATGTGTACGAGCTTTGAAGACGATAAACATATTTTTGACGCACTGAAAGCGGGGGCTTCAGGATATCTGGTAAAAGGTGAAAGTATGGAACGCATTATTTCGTCTAT
>CAZKOC010000431.1:0-1811 GCA_964554275.1 uncultured Weeksellaceae bacterium | reverse complement strand
AGGAACCGTAATCGGTTACAGGATATTTATCTTTCTCATCAGAAATATAGGACTCAATGCTGCGTATGTCTTACTGACTGTCGTTTCGTTTTACTATTTCATATTTAACCGGAAACAAACCAAAGTCATTTACAGCTATTTCAGGAAAAGACACCGTCAAAGTGTTTTCCAAAGTATAGTTAATACTTATCGTAATAATTTTATTTTCGGACAAACCCTCATAGACAAAGTAGCCATCGCAGCGGGATTGGAAAATAAATTCACTTACGAATTCGACGGGGTTGAAAACATTCACCAGTTAGCCAAGGATGAGTCAGCCGGAATTATGATCAGCGCGCACGTTGGGAATTTTGAACTGGCACAGCACTTTATGCATGGGTTCGACAAAAAAATCCATTTGGTTACAACGGATGAAGAAAGAAGAGCCATCAAATCACTGCTAGACAGCGTAATGGCAAAACCAAAAGTAGAATTCATCATTGTAAACGATGATATGTCTCATATCTTTGACATTCATAAAACAATTGAAGAAAAGCAGATGATCTGCTTTACCGGCGACCGGTTTTTCCCCAATACCAAAACGCTTAAAGCTAGTTTCTTTGGTGAAAAAGCCATATTTCCCGGCGGCCCATTCCTGTTAAGCTCACGTTTAAATACACCTGTACTTTTTGTATATGTGATGCGCGAAAAGAACCGTCATTATCATTTATATGCCCGCAAAGCGGAATTTAAAAACCGTGATGCCAATTCACTTTTGGAGGCGTATACTCAATCCACTGAAAAAATATTAGAAAAATATCCTCTCCAATGGTTTAATTATTACGATTTTTGGAAAAAGGATTCGTAGCAAATGAAAAAAGTTCTTGTCGTTTATTATACCCAAACCGGACAGCAAAAAGAAATTCTGGATCAAATCCTTTCTCACTTACAGAAAGACCCGGAAGTCGAATTAACCTATCATAAAATCCAACCAGTTCAGGATTATCCGTTTCCGTGGGACAGTACCTCTTTTTTCGATGCTTTTCCCGAATCTTTTTTACAAATTCCCTGTGAATTAAAACCGATTCCACAGGAAATTATCAAACAGGATTTCGATTTAATTATTTTGGGGTATCAGGTTTGGTATTTATCACCCTCCATTCCGGTAAATTCTTTTCTGAGATGCGAAGACGGAAAAAAACTTCTGAACGGAAAACCTGTGGTTACCATCAGCGGAAGCCGGAATATGTGGGTAATGGCTCAGGAAAAAGTGAAAAAATTACTAAAAGGCTCCGGAGCAGAATTAGTCGGAAACATCGCATTGGTAGACAGGAATTTTAACCATATCAGTCTGATTACCATCGTTCACTGGATGATGAAAGGGAAAAAAGATTCCTATCTCGGAATTTTCCCAAAACCGGGTGTTTCAGACCGGGACATTCAGGAATCTGAAAAATTCGGCGTTCCTATTTTGAAACATCTGAAAGAAGATAATTATGAAAATTTACAGTCTGAATTGGTAAATTTAGATGGGGTCATCATCAAACCCTTACTTGTCTTTATTGATAAAACAGGAAACCGGATTTTTTCAAAATGGTCTGCAATCATCCGCAAAAAAGGACTTCCCGGCGATCCGAGAAGACGTCCTTGGCTCAAAGCATTTTATGTTTATTTGTGGATTGCATTATGGTTTATTGCTCCGATTGTTACAATTTTATTTTTAATCTTATCTTTGCCATTCTTCTTAAAACTTAAGAAGGAAACAAATTATTACCAGTCAGTTAAATTGAAGTAGTCAAAAATGCAGAATGTTTATATCAAAGCGGTTTCTA
>CAZKOC010000430.1:0-1815 GCA_964554275.1 uncultured Weeksellaceae bacterium | reverse complement strand
AAAATCGGAAAAACCTTTCGGAACAACAACAAAAAGATAAAGAAGCTGAATTAATCCTTTCGAAAATTCAACCGACTGATTATGTAATTTTATTGGATGAGCTTGGAAAACAAATGAATTCCAATGCTTTTGCTAATGAAATTCAGCAGCTTATGAATCAATCCGTAAAGCAGGTTGTATTTCTGATCGGAGGCCCTTACGGATTCTCAGACGAGGTTTACAAACGAGCCAACCGCAAGCTCTCATTTTCCGAAATGACTTTTACGCATCAGATGGTTCGGCTTTTTTTGACCGAACAAATCTACAGGGCATTTACTATCTTGCACGGAAAACCCTATCACCATGAATGAGTCCGGTAATTTTGAGGAAAACAAATTTCCTCCTGCAAATCCATCACAATTTAAAATAGATTTTGGCAAAGCATTTCTTGTGGCGTTTGTGATAATTATGAGTTTGGTGGTTACGGGGATAATCATCAATTATCCAGTGAAATTCTGGCATAATCTTTACCATATTTCGTTGCCGTTGTCTTTTCTATTGGGCGGATTGCTGGCGATTGTGTCATTGATAACTTATCTCAGGATTAATTGGACACATATCTTAGAACATTTGAAAATAACACCCAAAATCTGGGTACTTCTTCTGAGCATCGCATTGTATGTTTTCACATTTCCTTTTGCGGAATTTCTGACTTCACTTTTCCCAACAACGGGAAATAAATTCTTGGAAGAATTATACAGGTCCACAACCGATTCTTTTGAAATAATGCTGAATTATAAAGTCGCAGGATTTATAACCGTTTGTATCATCGCACCTTTTTTCGAAGAAATACTTTTCCGGGGAATTTTACTCAGGGGGATGCTGCAGAACAATATGAACCCGGCCGGGGCAATTATTTTGAGTTCGTTATTATTCGGAATGGCGCACATGAATCCCTGGCAATTTTTAGGCGCCGGAATGTTAGGCGCGGTTTTCGCTTATGTTTATTACAGGACCCGTTCCCTTTGGCTTTGTATATTATTACATGCTTTGAACAATACCGTTTCGTTTATCCTTATGATTAAATACCAATCAATGGAAGAAAATGTGACCAATCCCAATGATTTGATTTCGATAATTATTTGTCTTTTGACTGCAGTCTTTGTAGGGTTCGGAATTTATAAACTAACACCCAACGTAAAATGGAATTAATTTTTGCTTCACACAATGAAGGTAAGGTCAAAGAAATCAAATCAATGGTTTCTACTAAAATTCAAATTCTATCCCTAAACGATATAGGATGCTATGAAGAAATTGAAGAAACTGGAACTACGCTCGAAGAAAATGCACGGATCAAAGCTGTAAAAATTCAAGAAATCACCGGGAAAAATGTATTTGCAGATGATTCAGGATTATTTGTGGAAGCTTTGAACGGCAAGCCGGGAGTTTTTTCTGCAAGGTATGCCGGAACAGGAAAATCTGAAGATAATATCATGAAATTATTGAATGAATTAAATGAGGAATCCAATCGGAATGCTTATTTCAAATCGGTTTTTTGCTTAATTTTAAATGATGAAGAATTTTTCTTTGACGGAGAAGTTCATGGGAAAATTATCAGTCAACAAAGAGGAAATGATGGTTTCGGGTATGATCCGGTTTTCGTTCCAAATGATTACGATTCTACTTTCGCGGAAATGAACCCTGCAGAAAAAAATCTGATCAGCCACAGGTACAAAGCGGTACAGAAATTGATTAACTTTATAGAAAATTTCTGACCTTGTCTTTGAAACTTACCATATTAGGCTTTAATTCAGCCATTCCCAAGAAAAAATCTGC
>CAZKOC010000429.1:0-1815 GCA_964554275.1 uncultured Weeksellaceae bacterium | reverse complement strand
TATGAAATCGTTCAGCACGAAACTTTTGCTCCGATTTTGTATCTGATTAAATATTCTGGAGAAGTTGAAAATGCAATCGAGCTTCAAAATGGAGTAGTTCAGGGACTTTCTTCTGCAATTATGACCAATAATTTGCGCGAAGCGGAAAAATTCTTAAGTGCAGCCGGTTCGGATTGCGGGATTGCAAATGTGAATATCGGAACTTCCGGAGCGGAAATCGGTGGCGCATTTGGTGGAGAAAAAGAAACCGGTGGAGGACGCGAATCCGGTTCAGATGCCTGGAAAGTTTATATGAGAAGACAAACCAATACGATTAATTATACAACCAATTTGCCTTTGGCGCAGGGAATTAAATTTGATTTATAGCTTCACTCTAACTTTCCCCAAAGGGGAGGGAATTTATCTTAAAATATCCAAACCTCACAGATTTTGAAAACCTGTGAGGTTTTTTTATTAAATTTACAGAAAACCGTAACGCTTGTCTAACCTTCAAAAAATACTAAAGCAATACTGGGATCATTCGGATTTTATCTATCCGCAAAAAGAAATCATTGAAAGTGTTTTGGAAAAGAAAGATACTTTGGCGATTCTTCCTACAGGTGGCGGTAAATCCATTTGTTATCAAATTCCGGCTTTGTTAAATGAAGGATTGAGTTTGGTCATTTCCCCTTTGATCGCTTTGATGCAGGATCAGATTGCGAACTTGGAATCAAAAGGAATCAAAGCATTATCCATCACGTCAAATCTGAATCAGGAAGAAATTGCCTTGGTATTGGCAAAATGCAAATTGGGAGATGTGAAGCTGCTTTATGTTGCACCGGAACGTTTACAAAACCGGCAGTTTTTACAAGCAATCCGGGAGCTGACAATTGATATGATTGCAGTTGATGAAGCACATTGTATTTCACAGTGGGGCCATGATTTCCGTCCGGCTTATATGAAAATCCACCAACTCCGGGATTTGTTTCCGAAAGCAACCATTTTGGCGCTTACGGCAACCGCGCCGCCCAAAATTCAACAAGAAATCATCTCTTCATTGAAGTTAAACAATGCTGTTGTTTTTGAACGTTCCTTGAAAAGAAATAATTTGGTTTATACCGTTGTCGATGCACAAAGTTATTTAGATGACTTAGTTTATGAGTTGAAAAAGAATCCCGGATCGGCAATTGTTTTTACAAGGACGCGTGAGCAAACTTACAGGGTTTCACAGTTTTTGATCCAACAAGGATTCGATGCCGAATTTTTCCATGCGAAACTGTCCGTAGAAGAAAAAAATAAGAAACAACAGGAATGGACCAAGAGCCACACACAGGTTATGGTTGCTACCAATGCCTTCGGGATGGGGATTGATAAGCCTGATGTGAGGGCAGTCATTCATTTGGACTTGCCGGGAAGCATAGAAGCTTATGTGCAGGAAGCGGGTAGGGCAGGGAGAGATGGATTGCCGGCTCGTTGCAGTTTGTTTCTGCAAAATAATGCCATTGAGCAGACGGAACGTATTTTCAAATCAGGATTACCCAACCGGGAGGAATTCAGTTATATAGGACGGATGCTGTACAACCATTTTGAGATTGGAGAAAATGAAAGGCCTGAACATTCTTATAATTTGGATTTAATTCAATTCACAAAAAAATTCAAATTAAACAAAAAGAAAACTTTGAAAACGCTGGAATTCCTGGAACAAAAAGAAGTAATTCTCATCAATAAATTTTCAACCCATAGTACAGCCCAGGTTTATACAAACCCTAATGCACAACAGCAAACCGGGAAAATCAGATACAGAATCCTGGAATATCTCGTTCGGAATCATCCGGG
>CAZKOC010000428.1:0-1817 GCA_964554275.1 uncultured Weeksellaceae bacterium | reverse complement strand
TCCGAAAAACAGCCGGACGGTAAAAACCTGATGGCAGTTGCCAAAGGAAAATTAAATGAAGAAAGTAAGAAAATTGAAAACCCAACTGTGATTTTCAGGGCAACTCCTGCAATGGACAGCTCTCTCCATTATGGCTCCCGGTTGATATTTGACAAAGACGGAAATTTGTTTGTAAGCACAGGAGAACGTTCCATCATTGAAGGAAGAGTTCAGGCACAGGATTTAAAATCAGCCTTGGGGAAATTATTCAAAATCACCAAAGATGGCGAACCCGCACTGGGAAATCCGTTCATCGGACAGGAAGGTGCAATCCCTCAAATTTATTCTTATGGACACCGAAATGCACAAGGATTGGACATACATCCTGAAACGGGAGATTTATGGGAAAACGAAATGGGGCCTCGCGGCGGTGATGAGTTGAACCTCATTCAAGCCGGAAAAGATTATGGCTGGCCGACAATTACATATGGAATTGAATATGATGGCGACCAGATTGGAAATCCTCCTGTTCAACAAAAAGAAGGAATGGAACAACCGGTTTATTACTGGGATCCGGTCATTTCTCCAAGCGGAATGGTTTTTTATGCAGGAAATGCAATTCCCGAATGGAAAAATAATCTTTTCATCGGTTGCCTGAGCGGGCAACACATTAACAGAGTTGTAATTGAAAACAACAAAGTCGTGGGTGAAGAACGTTTATTAGCAGACTTGAATGAACGCTTCCGTGATGTGGCTTATTTCGACGGGATGCTATATGCCGTAACGGATAGTGGAAAATTGTATCGGGTTAAGAAGAAATAGTGTCCGTCACAAAACCAATTCAACATTTTTATCCAACAATGGCAAGTACCTTTCCCGAATTATGTTGAAATGATGAATCTGATGCCCCAGAATGATAAATCCCATTCCGAGTGCATTCATTTGCATATTGTAATTCTCTCCCGGCTGAAGCAAATCCGCCCCATCAAAACTTTTGAAAAGAGAAATCGTTGATTTCCGGACAGTGATGAAGTCCTCTAAAATTTCTTCAAGCGTTTTGGAATTCACATTGCAATTAACCGCCATAATATTTTGATCATGCCCGGACGTAATTCCACCGTCATTTCGGGCAAACACCAACGCACGATAAGAGAAAATCCTTTCCCAATCAATTAAATGCTGCAGGATTTCTTTTACTGTCCATTTTCCGGAAGCATAGACTTTTCCTTCCAGTTCATTCAAAACTTCTTTATTCAAATTTTGAATTTCTTCCAAATAATTTTCCAATGCGTCTGATATGGTTAAATCTTCTACCAGAGCCACATAATCTTTGTAATAACCCAATTCGATATTAATGTCTGATTTCCTCATTACCCAAGATTGTAAATTTCCATAATTCCTTTTAATTCTTTTTCGAAATCGATTTTCAAATCGATCAGTTTTCCGCTGTGAATATCAAATACCCACCCATGAACTTGTAAGTTGCGCTCTTTGTAGGCTTTTTGCACAGCCGCGGTTTTAATGAGATTAATACATTGCTCCTGAACATTTAATTCCACCAAACGATTGTACCGCTCAGTTTCATCCTGGATTTCGCATAATTCATCTTTATGAATCCTATAAACATCACGGATGTTCCGAAGCCACGGATTCAATATCCCCAAATCCTGTGCCTGCATCGCGGCTTTTACCCCTCCGCAAAAATAGTGGCCGCAAACAACAATGTGATTTACTCCTAAATGATTCACGGCATAATTCAACACCGACATCACATTCAGATCAATGCTGATCACCATATTGGCAATGTTCCGATGGACGAATACTTCTCCGGGCTGGGC
>CAZKOC010000427.1:0-1818 GCA_964554275.1 uncultured Weeksellaceae bacterium | reverse complement strand
GGAAAAGGAGCTTCTATCAATGTAAAAACTTTGGAAGAAGCAAAATCTGGACTGGAGCACGCTCAAAAATATGGCAGGCGTGTTATTGTAGAAAAATTTATTACCGGCCACGATTTCCGGATTTTAGTAATTAATCATAAAATGGTCGCCGCCGCACAGAGAGTTCCTGCAAATGTTATAGGTGATGGAGAGCACACCATAAGAGAATTAATTGACATCGAAAACCAGGATCCACGCCGAGGTTACGGTCACGAAAATGTTTTGACCGAAATCAGTATTGACCGTGATTCTCTGGATTTATTGGAAAAATTAGGCTATACAGAGGAAGCCGTTCCAAATAAAGGAGAAATCGTTTACCTTAAATCCACCGCTAATCTGAGCACTGGTGGAACTTCCATTGATGTTACAGATATGATTCACCCTGAAAATATTTTCCTTGCAGAAAGAATTTCAAGGATCATCGGACTGGATATTTGCGGAATCGATATCATGGCAGAAAATCTTACCCAGCCCCTACAGGAAAACGGAGGGGTTATACTGGAGGTAAATGCCGCTCCCGGATTCAGAATGCACCTTGCCCCTTCTGAAGGATTACCGAGAAACGTTGCCGCTCCGGTAATAGATATGCTGTATCCTCCCGGAAAACCAAGCAGGATTCCAATCATTGCAGTAACAGGAACCAATGGTAAAACCACTACTACCCGATTGATTGCACACATGGTAAAAAACAAAGGATACCGCGTAGGATTTACAACATCAGACGGGATATACATTCAGAATCATTTATTGGAAAAAGGAGATACTACGGGGCCTTTCAGTGCTGAATACATTTTAAAAGACCCAACAGTTGAATTCGCTGTACTTGAAACCGCCAGAGGTGGGATTTTAAGAGCCGGGTTAGGGTTTAGCCGTTGTGATATCGGAGTAATTACCAATGTACAAGAAGATCACTTAGGGTTGAATGATATTCATGATCTGGAAGATTTGGCAAGAGTAAAAAAAGTGGTTGTACACAGCATCAAAAATGATGGTTGGGCAGTGCTGAACGCAGATGATGAACATTGTATGAAAATTGCAAAAGATTTGGATTGTAATATTGCCTATTTCAGTATGGATGAAAATCAATCACATGTAAAGGCTCTTTCCAAAGCCGGAAATATTGTAGCGGTTTATGAAAACGGATACATTACAATCAAAAAAGGTGACTGGAAAATCAGGATTGAGCGTGTAACTCAAGTTCCGATTACAGTTGGTGGTAAGGCAAAATTCATGATTGCAAATGCTTTGGCGGCGACTTTAGCCGGATATTTATCAGGATTTAATTCTGAAGATTTAAGTTTGTCATTGCAGACATTTATTCCAAGCGCGGCACAAACTCCGGGAAGATTGAACATCTTCAATTTCAAAAATTTCCAGGTTATGATTGACTTTGCACACAACCCAAAAGGCTATCTGGCTATCGAAGACTTCTTAAGCAATATTGATTCACCACATAAAATCGGAATCATCGCCGGGGTGGGTGACAGACGTGACGAAGACATAAAAGAATGTGGTAAAATTGCGGGAAGAATGTTTGACCACATCATCATAAGACAGGAAAAACACTTACGTGGCAGGACTGAACAGGAAATCATAGATTTGATTTTGGAAGGAATTCATTCTTCAAATAAGGAAATTACTTACGAAATCATTCCGAAGGAAGTGGAAGCCATCAAACACGCAATTAACAATGCAAAAGAAGGAACTTTCATCACCGCTCTGAGCGATGTCGTTACCAATGCCATTGAAATTGTACAAAGCTATTTGGACAAAGAAAAT
>CAZKOC010000426.1:0-1837 GCA_964554275.1 uncultured Weeksellaceae bacterium | reverse complement strand
TGGGTAATGGAATTGCTCACACTTTTGCCCAAAAAGGATTCAAAGTTAATTTGATCGACATTTCAGAAAAATCATTGGAAAAAGGAATTGCAACCATTTCCGGTAATTTGGACAGAATGGTCGCCAAAGAAACAATAACCGAACAGGACAAAAAAGATACTTTATCCAACATAACTATTTTTACACAATTAGAAGAAGGTGTAAAAAATGCGGATTTGGTAGTGGAAGCTGCAACCGAAAACGTAGATTTAAAGTTAAAAATCTTCAAACAATTGGATGAAATCACGGAGGCAAAAACAATACTTGCGACTAATACTTCCTCTATCTCAATTACACAAATTGCTGCCGCAACGAATCGTCAGGACAAAGTAATCGGGATGCATTTCATGAATCCGGTGCCTATTATGAAACTGGTCGAAATCATTCGCGGATATAATACTTCAGATGAAGTAACCAAAGCCATAATGGATATGTCAGCTACTCTGGGGAAAATTCCTGTTGAGGTAAATGATTATCCCGGATTTGTTGCAAACCGGATCCTTATGCCGATGATTAATGAATCTATAGAAACACTTTACAATGGAGTTGCAGGTGTTCAGGAAATAGATACCGTGATGAAATTGGGGATGGCACACCCGATGGGTCCGTTACAGCTAGCAGATTTCATAGGATTGGATGTTTGCCTTTCGATTTTAAATGTGATGTACAACGGATTCAAAAATCCAAAATACGCACCCTGTCCGTTATTGGTAAATATGGTTATGGCTGGCAAACTGGGAGTAAAATCCGGAGAGGGATTTTATGACTATACTGAAAGCAAAAAAGCCGAGAAAGTATCTAAATCATTTATAAATTAACGGATATTTTTGTTAAAATTCTGATATCTTCGAAAATGTTTATATATTAGTACGTTCATAATTCTAAAACTCGTTTATGAAAAAACTTTCTATCTTATTAACAACAATTTTAATACTTATATCTTCCGATTTATTCTCGCAAAATATGCTAAAAAAATGGTATATAAGCGGAGGTGTACATGCCGTAAATCATCCTAGTGTGAGGGGATTCGGAGAAGGAATGTTTGATGGAGACAATTGGTCTTTTGTCCCGCCTCTTTCTCAAATATCCATAGCACGCACACTCAATCGCTCTTTTGCGGTAGATCTCCAAGCCTCAATCGGGGAAATTGACAATCAAAGGCTTATGATTGACAATGAATTTATGGTATTGGTTGGAATGGGCCTCCGTTATAGATTTGCTAACGGATATATTATGAAAGAAACTTCATGGTTTGACCCTTATCTCAGATTTGGCGCAAATTATCACAGAATGCCATATCGCGGACTTGAATTTAATCCTGTCGTATATGGTGATGATGGTATGGGAAATCAGATTCCAATGAGTGGTGTCATTGATGTGCACGGAGATGCATTGGAAAATGGTGCGGTTGCCGACAATGATCATTTTGCATTGTCCGGAGGCATAGGAATGAATTTTTGGATTTGGCCTAAAATAGGTTTAAATATTGAAGTACAATATGTCGCGGTTCCCGCAATTAAATCAGATTATATTGATTTCTTCCAAGCAAAAGCCGGACTGGCATTTAGATTTGGTAAAAATGACCGTGACAAAGACGGAATTCCTGATGATGAAGACGAATGCCCTGATGATCCGGGCTTGAAAGAATACAATGGTTGTCCTGATACGGATGGAGATAAAATCGAAGACCGTTTAGATGAATGTCCTCTTGAGCCATGCCCTAATGGTGAAGAAACAGACGAGTATTACTGTGTAAACGGATGTAAAGTAATGAAAGAAGCTCCTGTCGAGCCGGTAG
>CAZKOC010000425.1:0-1849 GCA_964554275.1 uncultured Weeksellaceae bacterium | reverse complement strand
CAATTCTTGCCACTCCCATTCCTTCTAATGGTATTCCCATCATTGTTATACCCGTGCCGCCCGAATCAGAGGAGGACGTATTCGCTTCTGCTTCCATTCCATCCGGGTCAATGAAGAAAACAGGATTGTTTAAGGCATAAACATACGGTGATGTTCTTCTGCTTTTTTCAGCAAGCGGATCAATGTTGAACCACCTCCCAATTGCGGGGTCATAGTTCCTCGCTTGGTAATCATACCAATTTAAACCAAATTCGTTCTGCCATTCTTTGCCGTTGTATTTGTATTTATTCACTTGTCAATAATCCTTCAGATTCTATTTTAAATGAATAAATTTTTATTGAATCCGTTTTTTCCTTCATTAAATAAAAGGTTTCTAATGAATTATACTTTTCTCTTTTTACATCATAAACAAACAAGTATTCAGACTTTGGATTGGTTCCTTTGATTACTGACGTTTCCCAATGCTTTAACTCTTTCCCCAAAACTTTTCCCAATTTATTTTCTATGAACCTATTTTGCTCTGATAATTTATTCTTATCATTTTCCTTGAAAAATTCTTTACTAAATAATGATAAATTATCATTTCTTTGATCCAGCAATAAATTATCAAAATATATATCCATTACCTTTTCACCAACCCTCTTGTCACTTTCCTGATTTTTATATTGAACAAACAAATCATTTTTACAACAAGTAAAGAATACTAAAATTGATAATAGGTAAATTACTTTTCTCATCATATCAAAAACTATTTTTCAGATTATTAATTATTCATTACTTACCAATACTGTCTCTTAAAGTGATATTTAAAATTTTATCCCAATCAAAATCCTCATCGCAAATATCAACTAAATTCATTTCTACAATAGAATCTTTCTTGTAAACATACATTATAGCTTCTCCATACTGTTTCACCACCGTATCGCCAATAGATATATAATCAGCAAGAGAATTCCATCCCCTTGGACTGGGATTGAACGGTATTATGCGTTGAGTTATGATGTCCTTACCTTTTATTTTCAAATTATTGTGACCAAAAGAGGAATTTTTAGTTATATTTTCTGTTACAACGATATTACATTTATTTCTTTGTAAATCTTTATATTGTTCCAAACAAATCGCATCGTTGTCACAGGAAAAAGATAATAAAGAAAGTAAAATAAAAGTTAAAATATTTTTTTTCATATAAATTTATTTAAAAGGACTCCAGGTAAATGTATATGGAAGTATTTGACCTACTCCAAATCCCGGTTTTCCTATTCCAACATTTACGCTTTCGACTCCTCCGAACTTATCATATAAAGCACTATTAGGTGCAGTACTTCTGGAATAATTGACATTAAGAGGTCCTAAAGTTGTATTTGTGCTTTGTGAATAACCATTCATACCATTAACTACATCTGATTGTGTTCCATATGTATCATGAAATCCAATAGAAGCATAAGGTCCGGCAGAGATTGTTTCTAATCCCCCACCAGAGTATCCCACTCCTGCAGCAAATGATCCTCCAAAAGACATTTCTCCCGGACTCAAAATTATACTGAATGAAGCATCAACATGACCAAGAAAAGTATTTACACTGAATCCAACATTTAGGGACATAGCATCCGGAGTATATGGACTAAATCTTGAGTCATAACTATTCGCATATGCATTTTGAATATAACTTGGTAATGCCAAAGATTCTCTAATAACATCTTTAAGTTTACTACTTACTACTCTTCGGTCAATAACCGCTTCATCTAGTTGGATTGGATCATTTTTTGTACCTGTACCTTTACGAGCTTCACTTTTAGGATCTCCATTATTAGGACTATTGTTTTTATTCTTATCATTATTCGAAGACTTA
>CAZKOC010000424.1:0-1863 GCA_964554275.1 uncultured Weeksellaceae bacterium | reverse complement strand
TGGAAATTGATTTTTGCAAAATTAGTGTTTCACAAATTAGTGTGAAAAGATTTTGAACAGGATTTTTGGCATTAATTTAGAAGGTTAATGAGAATAATGACTAAATTTAAGAAGAATCAAATTAAATAAAATTAAAATCAAACAGTTATGAAAGCAAAAAGACAATACAAATATGCCGGTGCCGAACAGGCTTTGGAAGAACTAACAGTAGAAGGATTCTTAAGGGATTATAATATTGAATCGGAAGAAATTATCAAAAATCCGGATATTTTTGAAATTACTTACATTTATCGATACGAAGGTATGAGCAATCCGGACGATGAATCCACCGTCTATGGAATCAAAAACACTGAAACAGGAGACAAAGGTGTATTTGTTGCCGGAAATCTGAGTTTCAACGAAGATGATGCCGCAAAGGTACTGTTGCAGTTAGAAATAAAAGGAAGACAGGAAGAATCAGAATAACTCCTTTCTGATAATATTCTGCGATCTGTCCGGTCCTACTGAAACCAGGTAAACTTCAATACCCAGGTATTCTTCTATAAAATGAATATAATCCTGGGCTTTTTGAGGTAATTCATTAAACAAATTAATTCCGCAGATATCTTCATGCCAGCCATCTAATTCTTGATAAACGGGCGTGTATTGTTCCAGTTTTGTGGTAGAAGCGGTAAAATTCTTTTTGATCTCCCCGTCTTCAGTCTGGTAAGCGGTACATACCTGGATCTTATCAAATCCACTCAAAACATCCAGTTTGGTAATGACCAGATGTGTGATTCCGTTGATGCGGCAGGCATGGCGAAGTGCAACTAAATCAATCCACCCGCATCTTCTCGGCCGGCCGGTCGAAGCTCCAAATTCATGGCCTATTTTACGGATGTGTTCACCAATTTCATTGTTTAATTCCGTCGGAAAAGGTCCGTTTCCGACACGCGTACAATACGCTTTGGAGACCCCGATCAGATGCTGAAGTTTTGTAGGTGGAACCCCTGCGCCGACACAAACTCCTCCCGTAGAAGGAGAAGATGAAGTCACATACGGATAAGTTCCATAGTCAATGTCAAGCATCAAAGCCTGGGCACCTTCAAACAAAACGGTTTTGTTTTCATCGATCGCGTCATTTACTTCAACGACCGCGTCTATGATTCTGTGTTTGATCTTTTCGCCGTAAGCTAAATACTGATTATAGATTTCCTCAAAATCCAAAGTCGGTTTGTCAAACAATTTTTCAAATAAGGCATTCTTTATTTTGAGGTTGATTTCCAATTTTTCTTTCAGAACTTCCGGATTCAACAAGTCAATTGCCCGGATTCCAACCCGTGCTACTTTGTCTTCATAACATGGCCCGATTCCGCGTTTCGTTGTCCCGATGGAATCTTTTCCTGCATCATCTTCACGGTAAGTGTCTAGCAAAACATGATAAGGCATGATGATATGAGCACGGCGGTCGATGAAGATATGACCGGTTGACAAACCCCGGTTTTCAAGCGAAGCCACTTCATTCAGAAAGCTTTGCGGATTGACAACAACACCGCTCCCGATGATACATTTGCCCTGTGACTGCAAAACACCGGAAGGTAAAAGATGCAAAACAAATTTATCTTCACCCACATAAACCGTGTGTCCTGCATTGTTTCCACCCTGGTAGCGGACTACATAATCTGATTTTGCTGAAAGTACATCTGTGATTTTCCCTTTTCCTTCATCCCCAAACTGGAGACCAACTACCACGTATGTTGACATTGATGTATATGATTTTAGAAGTTCACGGCAAATTTAATGCTATAGATAATTGTTCCCAAATAAAAGAATGAACAAATGAGAGAAGTTATTAAGAGTAAAGGAAAAGTTCCGTTAGTATGA
>CAZKOC010000423.1:0-1866 GCA_964554275.1 uncultured Weeksellaceae bacterium | reverse complement strand
ATAATTGGCATGAATTGGAAAATAATCCGGAACTTTCGCTTAACCATATACAACCCGGAAGTTATGAGATTATCATAGAAGTCCGGGATAATCTGGGAAATATTCAAAGTAAAAAATTGGAAATTAGTATATTGGCACATCCACCATTTACAAAATCAAATTTATTTTACGGAATTTTAATCTCACTTTTATTCGCAGTTATATTTTTGATTAACAGATATTTATGGCAGAGAAAAGAAAAAGAGCAAAGGTATTTGAGAAGGATCAAAGAGGCTGAAATGCAAACACTCCGCTCCCAAATGAACCCGCATTTTTTATTCAATACTTTAAATTCAATTAACAGTTTCATTATACAGAACAAATCTGAAGATGCCAGTGCTTATCTCACTACTTTTTCAAAATTGATGCGGAATATTCTGGATAATTCAAAACATGAGATGATTTCAATAAAAAAAGAAATGCAAACTCTAAAACTTTACCTGGAGCTGGAGTCTGCCCGATTGGAACATTCATTCGATTATAAATTTGAAATCGATCCCGACATAGATACGGAGTATGTACAGATTCCACCGCTCATTATTCAGCCCTTTACTGAAAATGCCATCTGGCACGGCTTAAGAAATAAAAAGGAAAAAGGCTTGTTGGAAGTTACCATAAAGGAAGGCAGTGATGAAACTTTGCAAATCATTGTTCAGGACAATGGAATCGGCCGTGAAGAAAGCAGAAAACTTAAGAAAGAACAGACGCAGCATAAATCATACGGAATTGAAATTACGACTGAGCGTTTGAAAACACTGGACCCTAACAATTCCGTTATTATAAAGGATTTATACAACACAGACCATAGTTCTGCCGGAACACAAGTAATTATAACACTTAAATTCAAAGAAAATGATTAAAGTAATAATTATCGATGACGAAAAACACGCCATCATAACTCTGCAGCATTTACTTCAAAAATTTGATGATGTAGAAATTTTAGATACAATTCAGGATAGCTCGAAAGCTAAAGCAATTATTGATGAAAAGAAACCTGATTTACTCTTCCTCGATATAGAGATGCCCATTCTCAACGGATTTGAGTTGCTTCAGCAATTTGAGGAATTGGATTTCAAAGTCATTTTCACCACCGCCTATGATCAGTATGCCATCAAAGCACTGAAAATAAACGCATTGGACTATCTTTTAAAACCCATCGACTCAAATGAGCTGAGAAACGCACTGGATAAATACCTGACCCATGAAATTTTCTCTTCCAGCGAACAAATTGCGCAGCTCAGTCAATTCAACATAAGCCAAATGGCAGAAACATTGGCGCTTTCTACCCAGAAGGGATTGATTTTCATCAAAATCAAAGACATTATGTATTTTGAAGCGAGCGGTTCTTATACATATGTTGCCTTGGAAAATGGTGAAGTTCATCTGGTGAGTAAATCGCTGTCTAATTTTGAAGAAGTTTTACAGGATAATCCCTTATTTTTCCGATCGCATAAGTCAAATCTGGTCAATCTGAATTACATCAAAAAATATATACGTGGTGAAGGTGGTGAACTCATCATGCAAAATGATAAGTCCATTGTTTTGAGCCGGAATAAAAAACAGGAATTCCTTAATTTATTCAAAAAAATATAATGAAAATTACTCCGTTTTCAATTAGGTTACGTATGATAAAAAACAAAAAACGGCCCTCAAATAAAGAAAGCCGCATCATCTTGTAACAAAAATAGAAACAAAATACCCTCACTCCCTAAGGAATGAGGGTATTTACCTTAACCAACCTAAACCTATGAAAAAGCTATTAGCTTTTACATGACAAATATATCACCATAAAGGAATACAAAAACATACCGAAATCTTGGTATTTTT
>CAZKOC010000422.1:0-1870 GCA_964554275.1 uncultured Weeksellaceae bacterium | reverse complement strand
ACCATTCAATGGCAACAACAGCAGATATCCGTAAAGGACTTTGTATCAATTGGAATGACGATACATGGAAAATCATAGAGTTTCAACATGTAAAACCCGGAAAAGGACCGGCTTTTGTGCGTACCAAACTCAAAAGTGTAACATCGGGAAAAGTAGTGGACAATACCTTTTCTGCCGGGCATAGAATCGAGGATGTTCGTGTAGAAACCAGGAAATACCAGTACTTGTATGAAGATGATAATGGGTTTCATTTTATGAACAATGATGATTATTCCCAGGTTTACATCAACAAAGGCATGATTGATAACCCTCAATTTATGAAAGCCGGTGACGAGGTAACCATCCTGTTTCGCTCTGCAGATGAAGTTCCTTTGTCAGCTGAATTACCTCAGTACGTAATTATGGAAATTACCTATACTGAACCCGGACTCAAGGGCGATACCGCAACCAATGCTTCCAAACCGGCCAAAACCGAAACCGGAGCAGAAATTCGTGTACCCCTTTTCATCAATGAAGGTGACAAAGTTAAAATCAATACAGAAGACGGCTCTTATATGGAGAGGATCAAAGAATAAATTTTAACTAAAAGTAGAATATTAAAAAAACCTGCAGCATTACCCGCAGGTTTTTTTCTTGAACTTAATTATCAAATCAAGAAAATCATATAATTCAAATTATTAAATTCTTAAAACTCAAACTGTAAAATAGATTAAATTTGTCAAACTGATAATTAATAGAGAATGAATAAGTCAATAATTACCGGAATCGGACATTATGTACCTGAAAACATTGTAACGAATGATAACCTTGCAGAAGTAATGGAAACTAACGATGCATGGATACAGGAACGTACCGGGATCAAAGAAAGAAGACATTTAGGCAAGCATTCTGGTGTTACTACATCAGACTTAGGAACGAAAGCAGCCGAAATTGCCATCAAAAATGCAGGGCTTACCTCAAAAGATATAGACTTCATCATATTCGCAACACTTAGTCCGGACTATTATTTTCCCGGTTGTGGTGTATTGTTGCAGAAAAACTTAGGTTGTGATACCATCGGCGCATTAGATGTTCGTAATCAGTGCTCTGGATTCATTTATTCCCTTGCAACAGCAGATGCTTATATAAGATCCGGCATGTACAAAAATGTACTGGTAGTAGGAGCCGAGAACCATTCATTTGGATTGGATATGACTACACGTGGACGAGGTGTTTCCGTGATTTTCGGAGATGGCGCAGGTGCAGTTGTGGTTTCCGCAAGTGAAGATCAGAACCGTGGGATCATTGCTACCAATATGCACAGTGAAGGACAGCACGCGGAAGAACTTGCTGTTCAGTTTCCCGGAACGAAACTCGGCTGGTCCGACGTGATGCTTGAAGAAGGAAATACGCTCACACCCGAACAGGTTTATCCTTATATGAACGGAAACTTCGTATTTAAGCATGCTGTAACGAGATTCCCAGAATCAATCAAAGAAGCATTTGCACAGGCAGGAGAAGACATTTCAAATTTAAAGCTGTTTATCCCGCATCAAGCCAATTTACGCATAAGCCAATATATACAGGCAAAATTAGGACTACGCGATGACCAGGTTTTCAACAATATCCAGAATTATGGGAATACAACCGCAGCGTCCATTCCAATTGCACTCAGCGAAGCTTATCAGCAGGGAAAAATCCAAAAAGGAGATTTGATTTGTATGACAGCTTTCGGAAGCGGATTCACCTGGGGCAGTATTTTGATAAAATGGTAAAGAATTCAATAAAAAATCCGAAGCTTAAAACTTCGGATTTTTAGTATTGTTTTATCTGTCAATTATTTAACTATAAGTTTTTGTATAGATTTACTATTATCTGAAATAAATTCCAC
>CAZKOC010000421.1:0-1870 GCA_964554275.1 uncultured Weeksellaceae bacterium | reverse complement strand
ATCAAATTAACTTTGAATCCTTTTTGGGCAAAAGTGTGAGCAATTCCATTACCCATAGTTCCCGCGCCGATTACTGCTATGTTTTTCATTTTTTGAATTAAATTACTATTTATTAAAGGCATCAATTATCTGGTAAGCGATACGCAATGCTTCGGTTCCGTCCTGCAAAGTAACTAAAGGTTCGGTATTATTTAGAATTGCGTCTGCGAAAGATTCCAATTCATCCAAAATCGCATTATTGGGGAAAACATCGGGATTGTCAAAATAAATTTGTTTTTTGATCCCTTCGGCATTTTGTAAAATCATATCCCATTCACCCGGCATTTCCGGAGCATCTTTCATTTTAACTACTTCACAATTTTTTTCTAAATAATCGACCGAGATATAAGCATCTTTCTGAAAGAATCTCGATTTCCGCATGTTTTTAAGTGAAATACGGCTTGATGTAATGTTTGCCACGCATCCGTTTTCAAATTCAATTCTAGCATTGGCAATGTCAGGTGAGTCGCTTATAACAGCAACACCACTGGCATGAATTTCTTTTACTTTTGATTTAACTACACTCAGGATGGCATCTATATCGTGAATCATCAAATCAAGTACCACCGGGACGTCAGTACCTCTCGGGTTAAATTCCGCCAGACGATGTGTTTCTATAAACATCGGATTTTGAATCTTATCTTTTACAGCTTTGAAAGCGGGATTGAATCTTTCAACATGTCCAACTTGCCCCTTTACATTGTATTTTTTTGCTAAATCTATAATTTCTTCCGCTTCCTGAACAGAGTTGGCAATAGGCTTTTCCAGAAATATGTGTTTACCGGCGGCAATTGCTTCTTTGGCGCATTCATAGTGGGAGAGTGTCGGAGTCACAATGTCAACCACATCAGTGGCCTGAATTAATTCCGAAATGGTAGAAAATGATTTATATCCAAACTCGTCTTCCACCTTTTTCGCGTTATCTTTATTGGGGTCATAAAATCCAACCAAATCATATTTGACTGACTGACTGGCTAATTTTAAATGAATCTTTCCCAAATGCCCGGCACCTAAGACACCTATTTTTAACATTGTTTTTATTTTGCGCTTAAAAATAAAGAGAATATCATACAAAATTGTGCAATTTTGTAAAAAATATGCAGTGTGACGGACGATTTTAAACACAGGGGACAGAGAGAACAACTTATAAAATCACTTAGAAAAAAAGGAATTGGAGACGAATCAGTGCTTGAAGCAATGAACAAGGTACCTAGACATTTGTTTATTGACAGTGCCTTTGAGGAATTTGCTTATCAGGACAAAGCCTTCCCGATTGGCGCGGGACAAACCATTTCACATCCGTTTACCGTGGCTTTTCAAACTGAATTGCTTCATGTGAAAAAAGGAGATAAGGTTTTGGAAATTGGTACGGGCAGCGGTTATCAGGCATCGGTTCTGGTAGCAATGGGTGCTGAAGTTTATACGATTGAAAGACAAAAAGAATTGTTTGATTTTTCTCAAAGGATTTTCAGAAAGATTAAAATTCAACCTAAATATGCAATTTACGGAGATGGTTATAAAGGTTTTCCTTCATTTGAACCTTTTGACCGGATTATTGTAACAGCAGGTTCTTCGACGATTCCCAAAACTTTATTGAAACAATTAAAAATAGGTGGAATTATGGTCATTCCGCTCGGAAATAAAAATCAGATGATGACAACATTTTTACGTGTTTCTGAAAAGGATTTTGAACGAATGGAATTTGGTGATTGTCAATTTGTACCTATGCTGGAAAGAAAAGAAAAGTAATTTCTGAAGTAAAATATTTATCACGAAATGTTTCGAACTTGATAAAAATAAGAAAGCCACTCAATTGAGTGGCTTTTCTTTA
>CAZKOC010000420.1:0-1893 GCA_964554275.1 uncultured Weeksellaceae bacterium | reverse complement strand
GATAATAAATCTGCCGAAATTTCAATAGAAATTACACACAAAGATTTAGCTATGCAGGAATTGATGTTTGAGCAATTTGAAGAGTTTCAGCTTCTTTTTAATTCCTATTTTGAAAAAGAATGGATTTGGACAAAACAAGATTATGACCCACAGGGTAAAATTATAAGTTCTATAAAAATAAAAATGGGAGGAGTCAGTATATTTAGGGAATCTGACTGGATAAACATTATCAATTTTCTGAAAACCAACCTGATAAAATTAGATGAGTTTTGGAATGATGTAAAAGAATCTTTTGAGATTTTTAAATAGATTAATTACATTTGATTAGGAATATCTTAATATGTTTTTTTAATGAAGAAATTTTTACTGTTTCTAACTCTAACTTGCTTATTCTCAGCTTATACATACACACAAACCATTCCTGGTGACAACATAACCCCTATTTGTGACGGGCAATCTATCTCTTTTGGAGCGCCCGAAGAAGATTCGGGAATTAATAATATAACTATTTCTTGTAGTTCGCAGCCACTTTCTCCTTTTCTCGTTTTCTATTATATAAAAATCCAGTCAGGTACTACTTTTACTTTTTTAGTAGAACCTGTTGGTAATGATGATTATGATTTTGCGGCTTGGTTAAACCCAAATTGGAATAATTTAAACAGTACTCCTACTGCAAATAAAAGAGGCTCTCAAAATGACCCTACATCAACCGGGATTTATCACTTGGGATTATCATTAACTGCAACAGATGTATGTGAAGGAGCAGGATCTACAGGAAATCCCGAACCGGGATTGGTGAAATATTTTGCCGTACAACCGGGAGATGAAATTTTAATAGCTCTTGACCGATGGAGTGATACAGATGATGGCTATACAATTTCTTTTGGAGGAGATGCTGAATTAGACTGTACCATAGTTGGAAATTCTTATGGAAAATGTGATACGGATGGAAATAACCAGGAATCTTTTGTAGCTGCTGACTTTTTACCCGATCTGAATGCAGCTTTTCCGGGAGGTCATTTTGAATTCTATGAAGATCAGGATGATGCTGAACTAGGAACAGGGCCTCAGGTGACTTTTCCATATGCGGTAAATGTTGACAATCCGAGTGAGCTTTTTGTACGGGTTGAAAACGCAAGCGGAGGTTTTCTCCGTGTTGTTCAGGTATTTTTATATGTAAATGAATTACCCCAGATAACTACTCCGGTTAATTTAGACCCGAAATGTGATGTAGGAGGAGACGGTACGGAAGTATTTGATTTAACTGAGGCTGAAAATGATTTAGTAGGTAATCCCGGTTTATATACTTTTAAATATTATGTATTAGAAGCAGATGCCATAGCCGGAGGAACAAATAACATAAGTCCTGCAACAGCTTATCTGTCGGGGACAGCCATTGTATATGTACGCATAGAATCTGAACCATTGGATGGAAATGAGGAAGGTTGTTTTGCGATTGGAGAAATTAATCTTACTCTTATAGCTGAAATAGAGCCGGAATTTAACTTAACAGATGAATATTGTTTAAGTTCAACACCGTCTGCTTTGTCTGGCACCTCAGATAATGGGATTTCCGGAACATGGTCACCTTCGGTAATTGATACGAGTACTGTGGGGACGACAACTTATACTTTTATACCTAATTCCAATCAGTGTGCAATTGAATTCCAGATTGAAATTGAAATTGCCGAAGGAGTTTCACCCGAATTCACATTGGAAAATACTTTTTGTATTGGAACTACTGCTCCTGATTTACCATCGACCTCAGAAAATGGAATTGCAGGAAGCTGGTTACCTGCAGCTATAGATACAACTGCTCCGGGTACTATAACTTATACATTTACTCCGGACAATATGGAATGTGTTATGGAATTCGAAATACAAATAGAAGTA
>CAZKOC010000419.1:0-1898 GCA_964554275.1 uncultured Weeksellaceae bacterium | reverse complement strand
TAAGAATAATACATCACCAAAGACATCCCGTTCGGGTTGAAATTGAATAAGAATCCCTGATCCTCAGCTACGCTCAATTCAATCCCTCTAAAAAGATTTCTGATGAATGATGCCTGATCGTTTAAATTGGATCCCCCGCTTTCAATAAATTTTTGCTTGAAATAATTTTTGTCTAATTTTATTGTATAAGCAACAGCAGGTGCTTGAGCAGTATTGTCATTGGATGTTTTGACTTGTGTGGTCATCACCTGGTTTGTAACCTGCAATGAACCGAGCACATATGGAAATACATCAATTTGATTGATAGCTCCAAGTGCCGGATTTGAAAAGTACATCGTATCCTGAGAGTATAAGTACTCTCCTACTTCTCTTACCTGAAGCGTAATCGGTAAATCCGTCCGGCCATAAATCGAATCCAGCTTATAGGTCCTTTTAATCCTTAGAGTGTCCGGATCATTGGAACCTTCCGGAGCCGTATATATTTTAGTAGTGTCTATTGTAATATCACCTTCATTGTTCTTAAAAAAAACAGGTATTGTCAATATAACCGAATCCATATCGGGGTTTGTCCCAAAATCCGGATTCAATTGCCCTAACCGTGCCTGAGAAATAAATCTTGCTTTTGTCCTACCAAAGATGGGCTCCTCATAGACCCCCAGAATAGCATTTTGCAATACTTTTTCGTCAGACCTGATGGAGTCAAGGTTGGTGTTGTAAGCCACCAAATCAACATACATTACATTGGCAGTGGAACCACTATCAAGCAATCCGCTTCCTACATCTGAAATATCGTCTTCACAGGAAAGTGCCGAGAGTGTAATGACTACTACAATCGCTCCTGCAACAATGTTAAAAAATCTCTTCATTGATTGTATTATTAATTTTCGTTCATTAATTCTTCAGCATAAAAAAGTTTATATGCCTCGCTGATCCCCTCTACCGGGCAATATTCCATAACAGGAATGTTTTCTGTTTGAAGAAAGTTATTTATCGATTCCGGTATGATTTCTTCTCCTTTTACGGCGGCGTCAGCATATTTCAAAGCCGATTTGGTAACGGCTATAAAGTCTGGTTTAGAAAGATATTTAGCAACATCTCCGTTGATTCCGTCAAACGCGAGTTTTTGTGTAATCTCCGGGTTCAATTCTCCGTCAAATGAATTATCAAACAATGAAACAACAACTTTTGCTTCATTGAAAAATGAATCATCTGCATAGTATTCTTTGATGTAAGCAGGTAACATACTCGACATCCACCCCATAACGTGTACTACATCAGGCTTCCAGTTTAATTTCTTTACGGTCTCCAAAACTCCTTTTGCAAAAAATATAGCTCTTTCATCATTGTCTTCGAGAAGAGCTCCTTCCTTGTCAAAATAAACGGATTTCCGTTTGAAATATTCTTCGTTGTCTATAAAATAAACCTGTAGCTTCTCACCCGGAACAGATGCGACTTTTATAATCAGCGGTTGATCCATATCATTCACTATGAGGTTCATTCCCGAAAGCCTGATAACCTCGTGTAATTGATGTCTTCTCTCGTTAATTATCCCAAATCTCGGCATAAATATTCTCACATCTGCACCCCTGTCGCTCATCGCTTTAGGGATTTTCAATGATTGTACTGCCATCGGGTTTTCGGAAAAGTATGGAATCATTTCGGTAGTTACATACAGTATGCGCTTTCCTTCCATATTCTAAATTAATTGCTTGAAATAGTGCACAAAGATACAAAATTTCTACGAGATTTGTTGTGTGTATATTATTTTTGCCTTGTTTTGCACTTATTTAACAAAATTTAATGACCCTGTTAAGAACCCTTTCCGATGTTTCGTCTCTGATTGAAAAACAAAAAAAACTTCATAAACAGATTGGGTTTGTTCCCACCATGGGCGCATT
>CAZKOC010000418.1:0-1911 GCA_964554275.1 uncultured Weeksellaceae bacterium | reverse complement strand
ACTGTACCAAAAGCTCACATTTTCATCACGTGCTGGAAGAAGCATTGAAAAATGACATCCATATAGAAACATCGTCGGCTTATGATATAAATATTGTGGAAAATCTTTTGACAGAGGGATTGCTCACTACAGAACAATATGTGATCTGCAATGGATTTAAACGTGAACAATACATCGAAAATATCGTAAGGCTTATCAATAACGGACATAAAAAAATAATTCCGATCATCGACAACCTTGAAGAGCTGCCGCTTTTACTTGAGGCGACCGATAAGAAGATTGAAATTGGAATCCGTATTGCTTCCGAGGAAGAACCCAAATTTGAATTTTATACTTCCCGCCTGGGAATTGGCTACAAGGACATCGTTCCGTTTTACAACAATTTCGTAAAAGATGAAAAGAGAGTGAACCTGAAAATGCTTCATTTCTTTATCAATACAGGAATCAAAGACAATTCTTATTATTGGAACGAGTTGAACAAATGTTTACAAGTGTATGTAAAGCTGAAAGAAATTTGTCCGACTTTGGATAGTCTGAACATCGGCGGCGGGTTTCCGATTAAAAATTCACCCAGCTTTGAATTTGATTATGCTTATATGGCCGAAGAGATACTGAATCAAATTAAAATCATTTGTGATGACTGGGAGGTTCCTGTTCCGAATATTTTTACCGAATTTGGTAGCTTTACAGTAGGGGAGAGCGGAGCTATGATTTATAAAATCCTACAGCAAAAAAAGCAAAATGATCGTGAGTCCTGGAATATGATCGATTCTTCTTTCATGACCACTTTACCTGATGCCTGGGCGATTTCAAAGCGCTTTGTAATGTTTCCCATCAACCGCTGGCACGACCGTTACGAACGTGTTTTGCTGGGCGGATTGACTTGCGACAGTGATGATTACTACAATTCCGAACAGCATGTAAATGCAATCTATCTGCCTAAATTTAACCCGAATAAACCTCTATATGTCGGATTTTTTAACACAGGCGCCTATCAGGATAATATTGGCGGATTCGGTGGAATTCATCACTGTCTGATTCCTCAACCGAAATATCTGTTGATCGACGAAAAATACGATGTGGAAGTTTTCTCTGAACAACAATCACACGAAGATGTATTGGGTATTTTAGGATATAATGTAGGAAAAGCAAAACAAACAAATAAACCAAAAAAATCAAAATCAAAATGAGCAAAGGACCCATCAGTCAGTTTATAGAACATAATTACAGACATTTCAATGCTGCGGCGTTGGTTGATGCTGCAAAAGGGTATGAAACTCATCTGAATGAAGGTGGAAAAATGCTGGTTTCGCTTGCCGGTGCCATGAGTACAGCGGAGCTGGGAATCTCTTTGTCGGAAATGATCCGTCAGGGAAAAGTGGACATCATATCGTGTACAGGAGCCAATTTGGAAGAAGATGTGATGAATCTGGTTGCGCATTCACATTATAAACGCGTTCCGAATTACCGTGATTTAACTCCGCAGGATGAATGGGATTTGCTTGAAAATCATTACAATCGCGTAACTGATACCTGCATTCCCGAAGAGGAAGCATTTCGCCGTTTGCAAAAACATTTGGAAGACGTTTGGAATGCGGCTGAAGCAAAAGGAGAAAGATATTTTCCGCATGAATTTTTATATCAGGTTGTGAATTCGGGTGTTTTGGAACAATATTATGAAATTGATCCGAAAGATTCTTGGATTGTGGCAGCTGCTGAGAAAAACATTCCGATTGTAGTTCCGGGTTGGGAAGATTCCACAACAGGAAATATTTTTGCATCTAATGTGATCAAAGGAAAATTAAAAGCTTCAACGGTAAAATCCGGAATTGAATATATGGTTTGGCTGACCGAATGGTATCGTGCGAATTCAGGAGGAAAAGGAGTCGGATTTTTCCAGATCGGAGGAGG
>CAZKOC010000417.1:0-1917 GCA_964554275.1 uncultured Weeksellaceae bacterium | reverse complement strand
CAAATGGTTTGAAGTTTTCGATGTAATAATTTATTTCTTCTTCTGAGAACTGATCAAAAGTAACTTCAGTGGTTTCCGAAAAAGTGATAGTTTTTTCAGGGGATTTAAGTGTTACGGAGGTAAACACTTCATGGGTCACGTCAGACATTTCGGCTAGCATTTTAAATGCTTCGTCATAGTCTTTTGGCTTTCCAAGTACAGCATTGTTGAGCCAAACCAGGGTATCGGCAGTAATGAGAATTTCATCAGGATTTAATTCTCCGAAAGCATCGGCTTTATTAACGGAAATATGTTCTGTAATTTCTTCTCTTTTCAGATCATCGGGGAAGCTTTCGTCGGTTTCTATCTTTACAATTGAAAAATCAGGAATTAATCCTTTCAAAAGTTCCTGTCTTCTGGGTGACTGAGAAGCAAGCAATACTTTTTTGTTATTTAATTTTTCGTGGAGCATTTTTTGAATTTTAGATGTTAGACAATAGGTATAGAATAAAATTTAACTCTAGCTTCTATTGTTTAATATCTCGTGTCTAATTTTATATTGATTGAGTAGTATCATTTTCGTTATACCATTTTCCCTGAACTTTCATGGTTTGTTCAATGATGTCTCGTACGCAGCCTTCACCACCATTTTTTAGCGAAATGTATTCGGAAATAGCTCTTACATCCGAAACAGCATCATTTGGACAACAGGCAATTCCTACCTCTTTCATTATATCCATATCCGGGATATCATCACCCATATAGATAATTTCTTCGGGTTTCAATCCATAACAGTATAGTAAATCCTGATAAGCATCAAATTTATCACGGACTCCGGAATAGATATCGGTAAGACCTAAGTATCTCAATCTTTCTTCCACCATTTTGTCACGGCCGCCGGTAATAGCAGCAATACGGAATCCTTTTTTGATTGCTAGTTGCATGGCATAGCCGTCTTTGGTGTGCATCGTTCTGACCATTTCCCCTGTAGGCATCAGAATCAAGCTCCCATCAGTAAGGACACCGTCAACATCCAAAATGAATGTGGTTATTTTATTTAACTTTTGCTTGTAACTGGTCATTGTGATAAGTTCTTTGGATGGATTCTGAGAGCAGTCTGTATAGCTGATTTAAGCGTGAATCTTCTATAATTTCCAAGTGTTTGTTGATTATAATTTCGTCATGTCTTCTTGCGGGGCCGGTTTGGGCATCATAGGGTTTCATATCCTGGACTTTCATGGCAGTTTCCTCAATTAACGGACGAAGTACATCGAAGGGCAGATCATTGTCCTCACATATTTTATTGCCGATGGTATATAAATGATTCACAAAATTGCTTACCCAAACACCTGCCAGGTGTACTCTCATTCTTTTTTCATGAGTGGTCCTGTGTACTTCATTCGAAATTTTATCAGCCAAAGCAAAAAGTGCATCTTCATCTTGTTTATTTTCAGCTTCCACAAAAAATGGAACCTCTTCGTACCGTAATTTATGTGTCTTGGTAAATGTCTGGAACGGATAAAAAACACCTTTTCGGTAATCGCCTTTCAAAACATTTGTACCTAATGAGCCGGAAGTATGAACAACCAGCGCATCATCAAAAGGAATGTAATGAGAAAGTTCCTCAACAGCAGTGTCAGATGCGGCGATTATATATAAATCCGCCTTTTCCAGCTCAGATATTTTATTGGTATAACCGATGTTGTTCGCTTCGCCGACTTCCTCTGCCTTTGAAAGCGTTCGGTTAAAAATTTGACGAACATTGACGGTGTTTTGCAACAATGCGCGGGTAAGGTGAAATGCTACATTTCCCGCACCTAAAATGACTACTGATCTCATAAGCTCATTCTCATTAGTGTTCACAAATATAGAAGATTTACCCTAATTAGTTATTTAGAATAAATACGAATAATTAATTCTTTCAGAAAATTTTTAATC
>CAZKOC010000416.1:0-1919 GCA_964554275.1 uncultured Weeksellaceae bacterium | reverse complement strand
AGAAGGGATGATAAAAGCCTCATTCGCGCTCTTTTTACTTTTCGTAATGGATAAGTTGTATGCCTTCTATTTTCTTAAAGCCGCTATCTGCTGTAATGAGGGGTATTTCCATAAAAAACTAAGTGATTGCTATGATACTGTCGGGCAGCTTATTGCCATAAGCTCTTCGTATCCTTATTGCTTCTGATTGTATAACTGTATTAATACCGACTATTTTACATTCCGACAAAAACCGCTCGATGATATCTTCTTCCTGATTGGTAAGCCCCTTGAAGCTCAGCAATTCCATTTCAGATATAACAGAAACAAACAACTGCTTGTTTTCCAGGAAATCAGCTAAAGTGTTGTCGCCACTTAACAAATACAGAATGATATTGCTGGACAGCAATAAATTAGTTCCATTCATCTCTCATTCTTTTTTGAATAGCTAAAGCATCTTCTTTGAGCTTGATGACGCCACAGTATTTACGGATATTTATACTTTTTCGTTTCCTGCTTTTACGCAATTCTTCCAATAGCTTCAGCATATTTTTTTTGCTTTCGCCTTGTTTTAATATTGCTATCATTATTGTTTTGTTTTATACCTCAAAATTACACAAAAGGAATTATAAAAGCCACATCCGTACTCTTAATGATGAGAACGAGTAACAAGCGTTCTGAAAATTATTTTCCATGCTCAACCGTCCGTTGACAAAGTACATTTTCATCATTCCTTTATTCTTGGCTTCAATCTCCCCTCTGTCTGAACTGTGATTTTTTTGATTAAATGATTGGTATGATTTTTTTCATTTTTCATTCCACAAAATACATTTTCATCATACCCTTATTTTTCGCTTCAATCTCTCCTCTGTAGCTGCATTCAAGTTCATCTTTTACCAATTCGCGGGTGGTTTCGGAAATATTCACTTTCCCCGCTTCGCCGCTTTGTTCCGTACGGGCTGCAGTGTTCACAGTATCGCACCAAATGTCGTAAGCGAATTTTGGAATTAGTAACTAAGTATATATAATTCATTGTTTAGTTTTAAAAACAGGAGTGCTAAGCTGTATCCAATCATATATATTCTTCTTGAGCAACACCTTGATTTTCTTCTAAATCTTGCCAAATAATGCCTGATTCTATTGTTATAGCTTTCAATGGTATAAGTTTCGGCTTTGGTTTGCACATGCTTTTCCCCGGGTATAAACTCAGCATAGCTTTTCCAATAATCTGTACAATAATAATTTGTTTCCATATTATTGACTTTGTTCCAAAGCTTTAATCCTGTTTCTGTTCCCCTGCTTCCCATAACGAAATCAAGGTATCGTTTTCCCGCTCTATCAACTGCAATCCATACCCAACAATAGTTTCTTTTGACTGGACATAGGTGTGCATTTCATCCATTTCCATTATGGAAACAGGATTCTCATTCTTGATTTCCTGTAATTGCGCACCATATTTCTTTATCCATTTTATCACTGCTACATGACTGACACCCAATAAACGTCCGATAGAATGGAACCCAGGCCTTCTAAATACATCATCAGACCCATCCTCCGTTCACTTGGTAGCCTGGCAGTAGATTTTTGGGTAACGGTATAATTATTGCCGCATTTTTTGCATTTATACCGCTGCAATCCTCTGACTATTCCGTTTTTAATTTTATTATCACTTTGACATTGTGGACAATTCATATCCCTTGAAGCAACTTCATTAACTACCGTCTTAGGATTGCTTCGTTCCTCCCAATGACGAAAACTCCTTAAAACGATGGGAACGTTCGTCATTGCGAACGCAGTGAAGCGATCTCATTATTAACCACCGTCTCGTCATTGCGAACGCAGTGAAGCAACCTCATTATTAACCACCGTCTCGTCATTGCGAACGCAGTGAAGCAATCTCATTAACTACCGTCTTAGGATTGCTTCGTTCCTCCCAATGA
>CAZKOC010000415.1:0-1920 GCA_964554275.1 uncultured Weeksellaceae bacterium | reverse complement strand
CCACAAGTCAAATTGTAACAGGAAGAAAAAAACATTATTCACCAAACGAACAAGGGGACATTGATAATCTCAAATCGTTCGATGCCACTTTTGATACATATGCCGTTGGTGCGACTTTATTTCATTTGCTGACTGGGGAAAAACCACCTTTAAGCAGTATGGTAAGCACCGGGCGGGAGAAAATAATTCCTCCTTCGGAATTCAAAAAAGACGATACAATTTCCGATTATATGGATGCTGTGGTTATAAAATCCATTGCCCCGTTCTACAATGAACGTTATTCTTCCGCAGCCGAATTCGAACAAGATTTACATAAAGAATCTGCTTACAGAGAACAACTTTCAAAAATCAATCAGTTAATTTCCGATAAGAATATACAGGAAGCTTTCAATCAAATCAAGCTTGCCCAGCAACAATTTCTGAAAACTGCGACTTTACTCAGATTAGAAGAAGATTTGAAAAAAGAAGTTGAACTGGAAAGAAAAACAAGAGAATATAACATATTGTTCAAAAAAGGTTCCGATATGGCTGCTGCCGATGAACTTGAACTGGCAATAGATTATTTCACGAGCGCAAAAGAAATATTTCCCGAAAAGACTGAGGCTGATGAAAAAATCAGGTTTTGCCGGGAAAAAATTGAACAAAAATCAGAGGAAAAAAGAAAATCGGAAGAAGCTGCATTGGCCAAAAGCACAGAGGAAATCAAAGGTGAAACCGAATTACTGAGCCCTCCTGCTCCACCAAAAATGGAGGAAAAACCAATGCCTGAAGCCACCCAGCTTTTAGATACGCCAAAAATACCGGAACCGGCAAAAGAAGAACCTCTAAAGGTGCAAGCATCTCGACCCGATAGCTTTATGCCAGGCACTCCTCAAAAAAAATCAAATAAAAACGGAATTATAATTGGTTCCGTAGTTGGTGTGTTGGGATTGGTTGGAGTATTGTATGCCACAGGTATGTTTTCAGGGAATAATAGTGAGATTGTAAATAATAACACTCCGGCTGTAACAGATACAATTGCTGAGAGTAATCCTCTTCCTCTTGAGGCTGCAGATTCTACCATTTTATTAAGTGCGGCAAAACCAGCCGGTGACTGGAAGTCTGAATTTAATACAAAATTCGATGAAATTTTAAATGATGAAAATTCACAATCGGCAGATAAGTCCATTTCGCTGTACCGAAATTTATTAAGCACGCTTCCTGCTGACGCCAACGCTGAAAGAACCAAAGTCAATAAAAGAATTGACGCGCTGAACCAAACCCTTTCAAAAGAAAAAGAAAACAATGATTGGAATGCTGCCAAAAAATCAAATACTATAAAATCCTATGAATCTTACATTAGTAAATGGCCTCAAGGTCGTTATGCTGCAGATGCACGAAGCAAAATAAACGATTTGAAAAAAGAACCTAAAAAAGAGGAAAAAGGCAAAGTAAGCGATGCAGATATGGTTCAATATAATAAAGACCTACAGTGGGCAAAGAATATGGTTAGCGTAGATGGTTGTGAAGGATGTAAGGCTAATTCAACTTGTCAGTCTCAGGTCGTTTCAAAATTAAAAAATGCATTGAAACATAATCCTGACGGAACAGAAGCTAAAAATCTCTTGAACTGTGTTCAATAAAATCTTGAAAAACATAAGAATCTTCTAACAATAAATAATATGAAAACTTTTCAATTTAAAAAATTATTAATTTTTGTTTACCTGGTCAGCCTGCCTCTTTCTCTTTTTGCGCAGGAAGATGATTACATAGAATTTCTAAACAATGCTTTAACATCTGCAAATAAAGGAGATCAAAAGGGATTTACTTCCAATCTTACTTATTTTTCAGTGGCCATACAAAAAGATAAGATCACACCGAGTACTTTATCTGAAAAAAGTATGAATCTTTATACAGATTGTCTTTATCAGGCGCTTTTGC
>CAZKOC010000414.1:0-1933 GCA_964554275.1 uncultured Weeksellaceae bacterium | reverse complement strand
GTAGATTATTTCAGGAAGTCATTAACTTCATCGGCATTCACTACTCTTTCTTCAAAAACGTAAGCACCTGATTTTGGTGACTTTACCATTTTGATAACTTTTGTCATTTTCTTGGAACCTGTTTGTAAGGTTGCTACGGTCTTCTTTGCCATGGTTCGCTAATTTATTTGATTTCTTTATGAACAGTATATTTTTTCAGTACAGCATTGAATTTTCTCAGCTCAATTCTGTCCGGGGTGTTCTTTTTGTTTTTGGTAGTGATATAGCGGGACATTCCCGGCATACCGCTTTCTTTATGTTCAGTACATTCTAAAATTACCTGTACTCTGTTTCCTTTTTTTGCCATAATGAATTAAAATTAAGCGATTAATCCGTTTTTACGTCCACGTTTTACTGCTTCTTCTACGCCGATTTTATTAATGGTTTTCAAACCATTTGCAGAAACCTTAAGTGTAATCCACTCACCGGTTTCAGGCATAAAAAATTTCTTCTTGAACAAATTCACTTCAAAAGTGCGCTTTGTTTTATTGTTAGCATGAGAAACATTGTTCCCCACCATTCTTTTTTTACCTGTAATTTGACAAATCTTAGACATTTGTATCTGATTTTTTTCGGACTGCAAAGATAGGAATTTTAATTTCAGAAAAACAATACTTTATTGCTTAAATTTTATTTTTCTTTTTAATTCTCCCTAAAATTTTTGATGTAATAGTATAACCTAACAGAATTCCGCTTAACAGCAGCCCGATTCTTGCCAAATAGTCACCGTTTTTTGTATAGAATGTGAGCTCGTTATTCAGTTTGGCTTTTCCGGTTAAAGCTCCCCGGGCTTCATAGGCAAGCGAAGAAATAACTTCTCCTTTTTGATTAATGAATGCTGAAACACCTGAATTGGCCGAGCGAACGATATCTCTGCGTGTTTCTATCGCTCTGATGTTTCCAAATTGTAATAATTCCCTGTGCCCATCCGTATTTCCCCACCAGGAATCATTGGTCATGATGAAAAGCACATTTGCACCGTTTTTTACGTATCCGGTCGTGAATTCTCCATAAATCGATTCATAACAGATGATGGGTGCAATTACAGCATTGTTAAATGAATTTTTAAATACTGAACGTTCATTTTGTATCAAATGTGTCCTGATTGTTCCTCCGAAATTCAGCATAATATCGCCCAGCAGAGGTTTTAAAACCGACATATAAGGGAAATGCTCCACGCCTACAACCAGCTTAGATTTGTGGTAATACTGAATCGAATCTTTTTGGTTTAATTGAATCGCGGAATTCGTTACATCTACCCACATATCTGAATTTCCAAATTTAGAAGCAGTTGCTGATGCCAGTTTCTCATAAGGATAATAGCGCATCAACTCAACCCCGGAAACAAAAGTTGTTTCGGGATACCGGCTGAAATTATTTTTGAATTGATTGAGTAAAAAATCTGAACCTAATTTATCTATGTTCAATCCGGGCGCGTTTCCCGGAAATGCTGTTTCGGGCGCAACTACAAACTGGACTTCAGGTGTTATATTTTGATGAGTCAATTGCAGTAATTCATCAACAATCTGAAATGAACTTTTTGAATATTTTTCGGTATAAGGATCCAATGCCGGTTGTAAAACCATCGCGGTGATTGTTTCTCCTTTTTCTTCATAATTATGATAAATTAAATAAGAAATCCCGATCGGAGTTCCAATCCAAAGCAAAGTATAAAGAATTAATTTGTTTCGGTATTTAGCTTCCTTTGTGTTCAGGAAAGCGTAAAGGAAATAAAAAACAATAATGTTTCCGACCAGGATCCAAAGTGTTCCGCCAAAAGTACCGGTAAATTCATACCACTGAATCCACTCAGGGTAATTTGAGAATCCGTTACCCAGATTGAACCACGGCCAGGTCATTTCCCAATTCAGGTGAAATTTTTCAAAACTCATCC
>CAZKOC010000413.1:346-1934 GCA_964554275.1 uncultured Weeksellaceae bacterium | reverse complement strand
AAAGCAAACGCTATTTCGAAAAACCATTGAGCAATATTGTGTTTATGGGAATGGGAGAGCCTTTGCTGAATTACAATGAAGTTGTAGCCGCTATCCGGAAAATTACCACTTCTGAAGGTCTGGGAATGTCTCCCAAACGAATTACGGTTTCTACGTCCGGAATCCCGAAAATGATTGAAAAACTGGCAGATGAAGATTTGAAAGTTAAGCTGGCGGTTTCCCTACATTCGGCACGTGAAGAAGTTAGAAATGTAATTATGCCTTTTTCAGTAAAATTTCCGTTGACCGATCTGTTGGAAAGCCTTCAGTATTGGTACAGTAAAACAAAAAGCAAAATTACCTTTGAATATATTGTCTGGAAAGGAATCAACGATACTAAAATAGATATTGACGCATTGGTGAGATTCTGTAAAAAAGTTCCATCCAAGGTGAATTTGATTGAATACAATTCCATTGATGATGGTCACTACCAACAAGCCTCCGGTTCTGCAATTGATGCTTATATTGAAGCATTGGAAAGAAACGGAATTGTGATCAAAGTCCGTCGCAGCCGTGGAAAAGACATTGACGCTGCCTGTGGGCAATTGGCCAATAAAAATTTAAGTGATAAATCAGGTTAATCATAAATTCTTCGAATCGGTTTTCGTTTCTTGAAAATTAAATCTCTACTAAAAAATGCTGCTTGCAAAAAAATCTGATTCGTTAATTAAAGTCTTTAGTAAAACAATCGGCTGTTTATTCTTGTCCATATTTATCGGATTATTATTAGACAGCAAATTTGTAATTCCTTATTTCCCTAAAGGGCAAATTGTAGCCAACATAACCATCACGGTATTATTCTTATGGATATTTATCATATCAACAAAAAAAATACGTGAATTTCTTATATATGCCATACTTATCGCTATTGCCGGTGAATGCTTCTTTTCGCTGATGCTGGAAATGTATACATATCGGCTGCACAATGTTCCGATCTATGTCTTTTTTGGGCATGCCCTTCTTTATATTTCCGTCCTCTATTTTTGTAAATCATCAATAGTTAAGTCAGTTCGTAAGAAATTGGAATTAGTTTTCACTCTTGTCATTTTCCTTTACGCAACACTGTTTTTTATTTTTGCAAATGACGTTTTTGGATTTTTTCTTACGTTACTTACACTTTTAATTTTACGAAAAAAACCGAAAGAAAGGCTATTTTATCTAACAATGTATTTGTGCGTTGTTTTCCTGGAAATAACAGGAACCTGGTATAGATGCTGGTACTGGCCCGCTTATGCATTGAATATTGAAGAAAGTTTTCTCAGAAGTTCAAATCCACCGTCAGGAATTAGTTTTTTCTATTTTGGGTTAGATTTGGGCAGTTTATACTTTTATAAATTACGACATAAAATCGCCTGGCAACGTATGAAAAATATAAGAAGATTGAAAACTCTAATTTGATTTTTATTTAGTTTTAATTCTTAAATCAAACACAAAATCCTTCACGTCAACCAACTTGAAATGTCTCTCATTTACCAATGGATTCAAAATATAATTAAATTCATCCTTAATTACAATTGATGGAATTTTTATAATCGGAATTCCTTTTTGC
>CAZKOC010000413.1:0-336 GCA_964554275.1 uncultured Weeksellaceae bacterium | reverse complement strand
CTTTTTGCAACAACTTTGTGCCGAAGTCTTTGGTAGAATAAGGAGCCGGGACTTCTTGCCAGTCTCCCGGTAATTTTTTGATTTTAATTTCTTTAACGGCTTTTTCGTCAATTTCAAAAATGGAGATGCTCAACGCCCTAGGTATGAAATCCACATTTACATTTACAGAATATTCCAAAACCGCCAACGATCGGCTCGAAGCTGTATAAATACAGGGTGTGTCAATGTGGTTCCACCGGCCACCAAACAGCTTTGCTCCTGTTCCGTCTAAATCTTTTGCGTATTGCGTTTTACTCAATCTGTAAACCCGCATAAACTATGAATAAACCCCATATG
>CAZKOC010000412.1:0-1963 GCA_964554275.1 uncultured Weeksellaceae bacterium | reverse complement strand
TTTATGATATACCAGTAAGAACCCGTGTTTACAACACGCCCTAAATAAGTTCCGTCCCAAACTTCCGGGTTGTGATTATTCATTCTGTCAACGATTATTTTACCATAACGGTCAAAAATTTGGATGTGTACATCTTCATAATTGGAAATTCCGCGAATGGTCCACGTATCATTGTATCCGTCATTATTAGGTGAAATAAAGTTAGGTATTTCTAAAATGCCGAAACCTTTTTGAACAGAGATGCAACCGGTCGCATCTCTTACCCACACCAAATAATCTCCCGGTGTTAAATTTGCAAACTGATTGGAAGACTGCCAAAATATCCCGTTTAAACTATATTCAAACGGATTGTCCCCTACTGCCGTGATGTTGGCAATATCAGAACCTGAAACTATAATTTCAGTAATAAGCGGTAATTCTTTTTCACTGACTACAAAAAATTCTTCAAATTCACATCCGTCTTCATTTTGAATAACAAGAGAGTACGAACCGGGTATTGAAATGGTAATTTGAGGCTGATCATCAGGTTGACCTAAGTCGATCCCCTGAAGCCCATTCCATTGGTACGAAGTAAATCCATTGCCGGCATCCAAAGTCCAGTTCCCGTCGGGGCATATTTCAATATCCTCCAGATTAACGAAAGGCAATTCCAATAAGATCAATTGAAATGAAACCACGTCTGTACAACCTGATGTTTGTACCCGTGCAAAAATTGTCTGAGGGTTTGAAATGTTTTCATAGATGGGAGTTAATGAATTTAAATTCATTTCAGCATCATAAACGGATCTGTGAAAACTTAAAACCGTTACCGTTTCTCCGTATAAAGATTCAATGTCATTAATGCTTTCAATAAGATCAAAGCTTTCTACGCCATCACTGTTCAAATCACATAATCTTAAATCTGAAACAGTTTTTACTTCCTTTAAATCTGTTGTAAGAACAAGCTCGGAAAAGGACAAACATTCCTGAGGGCTTTTTATTCTAACATAAATAATCTGGGAGTCAGCAATATTTGCATAAATACCTGTTATAGGGTTTTCACCTGAAAGAGATTCTTCAGGAGTCAAGTGATAACTTATTACATTTCCTGTTTGGGTTGTAACCTGGTTATTGGCTTCTGACAGAGTGAACAGAGCGAGCCCGTCCCCGTTGAAATCACATTCTACGAGTTCGGCGTTTAAAGCTTCCGGAAGAGGATGAATTACAATATCACGTTCAATTGTAATAGTTTCATGCACGGTTGTGATTTCGGCAGAAACAGTAAAAGTTCCAGGGAAATCATATATGTGGGTAGGGTGTAATTCCGTAGAAGTCTCGCCGTCGCCAAAATTCCAAAGGACAGATAAAACTTCACTGTTTGAATTTACTGAAAAGGAAACTGTGTTGCCTAAGCAGGTTCCGGAATTCAGAATTTCTCCTTCAAATTCTATAGTTGCCCTGAAGAATGAAGTTATAAAAGGAGGAAGCCCTTGTGTAGAAAAATGGAAAGGATTTTCAGCGTTATTAAGCGGGATGGCATAAAGCTCCAAATTCGCGCTAATTCCGGGATCGTCGGGTGAATGAATGACAGAAAGGAAGTTTCCCTGGTACATATTATTATTTGCAGAAACCGAATAATATATTTTTTTGTCTAAAGCTAATTGTAATGCTCCCCGGGCATTAAACATATAGTGATTTAAATCAAAATCGTCAAAAATTATGACTCCTGATCCTGCAACATCAGGATCATTTAGATCATATTGAATTACCTCACCTTTAATCCAGGAAAAGGACAGGGGAGTATGCTGAATATGGCGGTCATATTCGATATAAAGATAATTTGATAAAAAGGAAAATTCAACTCCATAAGGACTTCCTATTTCCGAAAGGGTAATTTCATTCGTTACGATGCCTGTTTCATCATCGAAGTCATATACTGCTGCGTATCCGTCTGTTGTATTAGTAAAATCACAATTAGTGTAAT
>CAZKOC010000411.1:0-1969 GCA_964554275.1 uncultured Weeksellaceae bacterium | reverse complement strand
CAGATTTGGCGGAAGCCAATCCTTTTGGTGATTTAGAAGCAAGATATACAATTATGTGATCTTCATTTGAAGTCGTAAACAAGGAAGAGGCTCCGGGCTTTGTGTTTTTGCTGAATGCCCATTTCAGGATTTCATCGTCTTTTTCATTACCGATTCCCGAGCTCGGATCCAAAACCGGCATTGTGTGGAATCTTGCAATATTATCGGAAGAATTATAATTAAATCCATTTTTCTGAGCCAGGTTGGCAAATTCATTCAAAGATTTACCCGTTACATCCTGTGCAAATTTGATCGCGTCTGAGTGGTTTTTGTCAGAAGTTCCCTGAGAAGGTTTGATTTCTTTCAATATATTGGCGATCTGGAATCCGGTTATCGACTTAATGTCGTCAACTCTGATAATATGGAATCCGAATTTTGATTCGGTTAAACCAATATTTCCTTTGGAATTATTTGTCAGGAATTGAAGATACTCTGGAGCAATGTTCCGAGCAGTTCTGCTTGTCCAGCCAATATTTCCGTTTTTCACTTTAGAGCCGGCATCATCTGAATAAGTAGATACTAAATTGGTGAAATTGGAAGGATTGGATTTAGCCATATTTAAAATGCTATCAGCCAAAACTTTTGCTTGCTCGCGTGTTCTGGTAATAGATGGATTTTTTTGAGCCACCTCACTTCCCGCATAACTTATTAAGATATGGCTTGAATTTATGGAATCAGAAATTTGTTTCGTTTTGGAGATTTTAACTAACTGATAAGCATTTCCTGTTTTAAAAGGACCTCCAACCTGTCCTACAGAAGCCGTTGTAAGGAAATTTCTGAAATCTTCAGGTAACTGGGTCGCGGATTCTATGTCTTTTTTGGTAAGATACTGGGACATAAATGGTCTTTCTGAATGCTTCGTTACATAAGCAGAATCATTTACGGCTTGTGAAAAAGCTTCAACAGTATCCGTGATGTTATTTACTTCATCAACATTCACACTTTTGGTCAGGTATTTCTGAATGTCTTTTAGTGCAGTATCCTCATCAGCTTTTGAAGGCTGGGCAGCGAAGTAAACATAGCTCAGGTCCACCATTGCCTCTCTTTCGTATTTTTTAGAATGTTTCTTGACATAAGCATTGATTTCATCATCGGTTACTTTAATGTCATATTTCTTTTTCAGGTTGTCGTAAGAAACGAAGCCATATTCTATGTTCGCGTTTTGTATATTACTGATTTGTTGGAATTCAGCTTCTTTGGTCGTTGCAACAACTCCCATCATTACCAAATCCATATATTTTTGGTATAATAAATCCGGTTTTGCATTTTCAAAGTCAGCCAAAAAGTTTTGATATGTTTCAGAAGCACCTGACATTCCTTGTTGAGCCTGCGTTTTCAACATCCCAACTTGTGTTTTCAGTTCTTCTCCACTTGCCATCCCGTAATGTTGCGCCATAAAATTCCATACTTCAGCATCATTTACGGTAAGCCCTGCGTCTTCGGCACGTTCTTTTATTATTTTTTGGGAAACCAATTCGTTCCAAACCTGTTGGGAAACCTGATTCGTTGACACCCCCTGACCGTTCATTCTGTTTTGCGCAGTCACATACTCTGCGAGGGTTATAGGTGTTCCGTTTACACTGCCCACCTCATTTGGGTCACCGGTAAAAGCACGTTTCAATACAGAGTTTTCACTGAATAAATCTCCGGCCAAGAAAGCCAACATTGCCACACCGATTACTACAATCAATAGCCATGTCTGCTTACGAATTTCTCCTAAAATTGCCATTCTCTTATTACTTTAATATAAATTGTGGGTGGCGAAATTACAATAATTAAATCAATTTGAAAATTTGAAAATGAGAAAATTTGAAAATGAGGGGATTAAAAATTATTTTTTTGCCTTGAATCAGGTGAAACTTTAATTTTTCTCTTCGTAGTATTTGGTTCCCTGATTATTGAAAAGAGTATATTCTTTCAGGTCATCTGT
>CAZKOC010000410.1:0-1972 GCA_964554275.1 uncultured Weeksellaceae bacterium | reverse complement strand
ATGAGATATTGAATACTACAGGATTAGATAATTTCTATGCGATGAATCCTGATGCCGGAGTGCGCCCCGATGCCAAAGAAAATCACCATTTTCAGTTCCTGGACACTCCTGAAATTTTTGATAAAATTGTCGATTTTTCTGATGAAGGGGTGACGTTGGTTTCTTTCCATATCCCGGTGATTCACTGTACGTCGTGTGTTTGGTTGCTGGAAAGCTTGCATGACATCAACCCTAATATCATTTATTCAACAGTCAATTTCACTCAAAAAAACGTTCAGGTTTCATACAGGAGTGATGAAATGAAACTGAGCGAAGTAGCGAAATTGCTGACTCAATTGGGTTATAAACCATCTGTTAATCTTCAGACATTGGACAAGAAAGATACGGGCCATGACCGGATGTTGTTGTACAAATTGGTAGTGGCGGGGTTTTGTTTCGGGAATATTATGTTACTGGCATTTCCCGAATATGCAAATGACAATGAAGCCTGGCTGGAAACGAATAAAAATTTCTTTCGGTGGGGGATGTTTTTGCTGGCATTGCCGGTAATGTTTTTTTCGGCGACTGATTATTTCAAATCTGCATGGCAGGGAATTAAAAATAAGCATATAAACATAGATTTACCCATTGCGGTAGGTTTTTGGGTATTGTTTCTAAGGAGTGTTTACGATATCATTTTTGATTTAAGTCCGGGATTTTTTGATAGTATTGGCGGGCTCGCATTTTTTATGCTGATCGGAAAATGGTTTCAGCAGAGAACCTATAAATCGATGGCGTTTGACCGTGATTACAAATCATTTTATCCGATTGCTGTGCTTAAAATTTCAGATGGAATCGAACAACCGATTCTACTTTCGGAATTGCAAAAAGGTGACAGAATTTTGATTCGTAATGAAGAAATCATTCCCGCCGATGCGGTTTTGATGAAAGGCGAAGCAATGATCGATAATAGTTTTGTCACCGGTGAAGCGCGGTTGATTCCTAAAAATGCAGGTGATAAAATTTTTGCCGGCGGTAAACAATCCGGTCAGGCAATTGAGCTGGAAATCATCAAAGATGTAAAGCAGAGTTACCTCACACAACTTTGGAACAATGAAGCATTCCAAAAAGAAGAATCCAGGTTGAATAAGCTGACGAACAGCATCAGCCGTTATTTTGTAATCATAATTTTATTCATCGCATTGAGTTCAGGGATTTTCTGGTATTTCTATGATTCGTCACAGGTTATGCAGGTGGTTACCGCAATTTTGATCATTACCTGTCCATGTGCTTTGGCACTGTCTTCTCCTTTTATTTTGGGAAATGTAATGCGCATTTTTGGCGAAAAGAAGTTCTATATAAAAAGTACTGCAACAATAGAATCTCTGGCGAAAGTAGATGATATAGTATTTGACAAAACAGGAACCATAACGGAAAGCCATAGTTCAAGTGTTTCTTATTCGGGGGAAGAATTAAATGAGGCGGAAAAAATAGCTGTAAAATCTGTTTTGAAAAACTCCAATCACCCTTTGAGCCGCATTCTGTATAACCAACTGAATTCAGCTCAAATTATTCCGGTTTCAGGCTATGAAGAAATTTCCGGTAAAGGTCAGCGGGCAATTGTAAATGGAAATGAAATTAAAATAGGTTCAAAATCTTTTGTGGATGTCCGGGATGAAACGGATCTCAATCAAACCCGGGTTTATATTTCAATCAATGGAAAGATTAAAGGAAAATTTGAATTCAAAAATCAGTACAGGAATGGATTGAGAGAAATGATTTCAAATTTGAATAAATATAAGATTTCAATTCTTTCCGGAGACAATGATTCTGAAAAGGAAAATCTGACAGATATTTTTCCTGATTCAACGGAAATTCGTTTCAATCAAAGTCCGGAAGAAAAACTACAATTTATTCAAAATCAACAAAATAAAAATCATAAAGTTTTGATGTTCGGAGATGGATTAAATGACGCAGGAGCCATCAAACAAAG
>CAZKOC010000409.1:0-1973 GCA_964554275.1 uncultured Weeksellaceae bacterium | reverse complement strand
GATGCCATTTTGAAAGAAGCCAGAGAAATGCGTGACGGAATTGTATCCAAAGCAAAAGAAACTGCCCAGGCTGAAGCAGACAGATTGGTGGAAAATGCAAAAGCTGCTATTCAAAATGAAAAAGCAGCAGCAATGACCGAATTGAAAAACCAGATAGCACAGCTTTCTATTGAAGTTGCCGAAAAAGTCCTTAAAAAAGAGTTAAGCGACAAATCAGCTCAGGAAGCATTGGCGAAAGAGATGATTAACGAATCCAAATTCAATTAAAAATGGCAGGATTCCGTGCAGCAAAGAGATATGCCAAAGGTTTGTTGGATTTTTCACTGGAAACCGGCAAAGCGGAGGAGATTAACAGAGAAATGAAAGAATTGAGATCTGCGATTCAGTCTAATCGTGAATTAGCACAGTTCTTTAGTTCTCCTGTCTTGGATTCAAAAAGAAAGAATCTGATAGCGAAAGAAATTTTTAAAGATTTTTCTCCTATCGCGCAAAACTTCATTCAATTAGTTATAACGCATAGAAGAGAAACTAATCTGAGAGAAATTGCCAATCAATATTCTATCCTATACAATAGGATAAACAACATTCACAAAGCGGAAGTTACTTCAGCAATTCAGTTGGATGACGTGATGGTTCAGGAAATTGTGGGCAAAGCTAAAGAAACAATAGGCTCGAATTATTCTTATGAAATTGAGAATAAAGTTGATCCGAATTTGATTGGAGGATTTATCTTACGTGTCGGAGACAAACAGGTTGACAGCAGTGTAAGAAGTAAATTGACCCGATTGAAAAAAGAATTTGACAAAAACGAATACATTCCCAAATTTTAAATAAACAGAAATGGCAGAAATAAAACCGGCTGAAGTTTCAGCGATATTAAAACAACAACTTTCCAATTTCAATGTCAATGTAGAATTGTCAGAAGTAGGAACTGTACTAAGTGTTGGAGACGGTATTGCCCGTGTTTACGGATTAGACAATGCTCAATATGGTGAGTTGGTAGAGTTTTCTAACGGATTGGAAGGAATGGTATTGAACCTTGAAGAAGATAACGTAGGTATCGTATTATTAGGCCCGTCCAAAGGAATCAAAGAAGGAGATACCGTAAAGAGAACCAACCGCATCACATCTATCCGTGTAGGAGAAGGAATGTTAGGCCGTGTGGTTGATATGTTAGGTAACCCTATCGACGGGAAAGGTCCTATTGAAGGTGAATTGTTTGAAATGCCGATTGAACGTAAAGCTCCCGGAGTAATCTACAGACAACCGGTAAGTGAGCCTTTGCAGACAGGTATCGTATCAATTGATTCAATGATTCCGATCGGAAGAGGGCAGCGTGAGTTAATCATCGGTGACCGTCAAACCGGTAAAACTTCAGTAGCGATTGATGCAATTCTGAACCAAAAAGAATTTTATGACAGAGGAGAGCCTGTATACTGTATTTATGTTGCAGTAGGACAGAAAGGTTCCACCGTTGCTCAAATTATGAATACATTAGCGGCTCACGGAGCTGATAAATATACTGTAATAGTTGCGGCCAACGCGTCTGACCCTGCTCCAATGCAGGTGTATGCGCCAATGGCCGGAGCTGCGATCGGAGAATATTTCCGTGATACAGGACGTCCTGCTTTGGTTGTTTATGATGATTTATCAAAACAAGCCGTAGCATACCGTGAGGTATCTTTGTTGCTTCGTCGTCCACCGGGACGTGAGGCTTACCCAGGAGACGTATTCTACCTTCACTCTCGTTTGTTGGAACGTGCTGCAAAAGTAATCGGTGACGATAAAGTAGCTTCGGAAATGAATGATTTACCTGAATCATTGAAAGGTAAAGTAAAAGGAGGAGGGTCTTTGACGGCATTGCCAATCATTGAAACTCAGGCAGGAGACGTTTCTGCTTATATTCCTACAAACGTGATTTCCATTACAGACGGGCAGATTTTCCTGGAATCAGATTTATTTAACTCCGGTAT
>CAZKOC010000408.1:0-2017 GCA_964554275.1 uncultured Weeksellaceae bacterium | reverse complement strand
TTGAAGCCCGAACCTATTGGTTTCTGTAATGCTCCCTGATAATTGTTTTGTCTCATTTTTTTAAAATTTTAATTATTTTTAATGAGACAAAAGTAGAAGCAAAAAAAAGTATTGATTTTGTTTAAACGTCCGAATTTACTTTGTTTAAACGTCCTTTAAAATTCAATTGAAGTATTGAGCCATTCGCCATCAAATTTAGCGTTGTATTTTTTGTAGAAATGGATGGCGGGTTCGTTCCAATCCAGCACTTGCCACATCATTCCCGAATAGCCTTTTTCTTTTCCGTATTCGATAGTTTTGTCGAACAATATTTTGCCCAGACCTTTTCCCCGGAATTCCTCGGTCACGATTAAATCTTCCAAATACAGCCGTTTTCCTTTCCAGGTCGAATAACGGACATAATACAAGGACATCCCAACGATTTTTCCATCTACTTCAGCCAAAAATGCACCCCAAACTGGTTCTTCTCCAAATCCGGCAGCGATGAATGCTTCAAGCGTGACAGTCACTTCATCAGGTGCTTTTTCGAATATTGCAAGTTCCTTAACCAGTTTCAGCATCGCCTCACAGTCTTCTTCGTTTGCCGTTCTTATGATTGGATTGCTCATTTTTATTTTTTGAGTTCAATTATTCAAATATAAGAGAGATTCAATCAAAATGTTGGTTTAATTTTACAAAATGAACGATGAAGTAAGTAAAACGATTACCCATACTTTGGATGGACTTCAGTGGTTATTGCTGGCAGTTTTGGTGGCGTTGATTTTATATTTGTCTTTGAAGGCAATTAAAAGGAAATAATCAATATGCCGATAAGTAAGTTTTTTGTTATAAGTATTTAAATTTGAAATATCTAAAAACTTATAAAAGTGAAAAACATTCTACTTTATTTCTTATTAATCTTTTTTGTTCAAACCTCTTTTGGACAAATTAATCCGGTATAGAATCTAGAATGGTTTTATGAATATGGTGGTTTAGACCCTAGTTCTTACTCTTTACAATGGTTAGAACCTGAGCGTCCACACGATAATTTGATAGGCTATAATATTTACAGAAACCATGAATTTTATATATTCCAAGAAGAAACTTATGTTTATTGTTTCGCTTTTTTTGAATGTCCTGATGGTGGGGAATTTATGAATTATCATACTTTTCCATTCTATGCATCTGTTACAGCTGTTTATGAAGGAGGAGTTGAATCTGAATATATTGATTCGGTTATCATAGAAGAAGAACTATTATTAATTAAAGAAAATAATAAAATTAATGTTAGAGTATATCCTAACCCTGTATTTGATAAGCTCTATTTCAATGAAATAATTTCCGAAATTTCAATAATTGACATAAAAGGAGTACTTGTAAAAAGGCACAATGAAGATGTATTATCTTATTTTTTAGATGAATTAGTAACCGGAACATACTTTTTGAAAGGTAAAACCAAAAAAGGAAAATTATTTGAACAGAAGTTTATCAAAAAATAGCTATTTAAAAAATACTTACTACTTTCTACGTGCTACTTACTACTGTTGTCATACCTTTGCCAAAAAATTGGGCTCCTTTGAGTTACCCGTTAATAATTAATTTATTAAACATTTTTTATGTCAAACATTGTAGCAATTGTAGGCCGGCCAAATGTCGGGAAATCCACTTTATTTAACCGCTTGGTTCAAAAACGCCAGGCCATCGTAGATGACGTTTCGGGCGTGACGCGTGATCGTCATTACGGAAAAAGCGACTGGAACGGGGCGGAATTTACCGTAATCGACACCGGCGGATACATCGTGGGTTCTGATGATACCTTTGAAGTGGAAATCCGTAAACAGGTAGAGCTCGCCATCGACGAGGCCAATGTTATCCTTTTTATGGTGGATAATCAGGTTGGCGTTACCGATATGGATAAGGAAGTAGCCAGCTTATTGCGAAAATCTAAAAAACCGACCTTCTTGGTGGTTAATAAAGTTGATACAAATAAGAATTTAGACGATTCCTATGAGTTTTACAGCCTGGGATTTGAAAATTT
>CAZKOC010000407.1:0-2018 GCA_964554275.1 uncultured Weeksellaceae bacterium | reverse complement strand
AAGAATTATCAGAATTCCAATAAAGACCATTCGAAAGAACAATTGAAAAAATTAAATGAGGTAGCACTCAACAACGGAAATCTTTTTGAAGAGATCATGGAGTCTGTAAAATACAATTCGCTTGGAGAAATCACCAATTCTCTTTTCAATGTAGGAGGGAAGTATAGAAGGAATATGTAAAGCCCCTCCCGCTCTTTGCTCTCACAAAGAATCCAAAGGGGAGGAGTTTTTTGTTAGGAAGACCTTGTCAAAATTCTGTTTTTCAAAGAAAAGACAAGGTTTTAAATGTAAAGCAGCTTTTTATAGTTTTAATAATACCAATTTGAGTTCCAGGATATTGGAAAAATCTGAGTCAAAAGTAACCAAGGGAATATCTGAATAAATCGCTGTTGAAGCGATGATGGCATCGGGCAGTTTGATTTTATATTTTTGGATTAAATTTTTCACCAATTGTTTGACGGGTTGTGTAAGGTCAAGAATGTGGCAACTCTCAATTAAATTATCGATGATTGTAATGTTTTCTTTACTAAGATTGGGTTTTCCATAAAGTTCAAGTTCCGTAACGGCTGAAATAAATACCTGCTTCTCCGTTAAAAAATCAACAACATCTGCGTTATTGTTGAGCAGATGAATAAGGACATTTGTATCACAAAGAATCCTAATCCCATTCATGTCTGATACGTTTTTGGTAAGCTAAAGGGTCCTCTTTCCACAAAATTTTCCCTGCAAATTTTTTAGCATCAAAAACTTTTGCCGGCTTGAATTCCTTTATTTGCTTATCAATTTTACTTTTGTTATATTTCTTTTTCTCTACAATAACAACCATAGCTAAGTCTTTGTAACAAAGATAGGAAAAATGCTCTTATTTTTGTGAATCCTTAAAAAAGGAAAAACCTTGCCAAAGTTTATACGTGAAAACAGAACTTTGACAAGATTAGAGTTTGAAATTTTTTAATCTTTGATGAACTTGGATGATAAATTCCCTGCTTTGATGATATAAACGCCTTTTGGCAACTCATTTACATTAACCGTTATTTTTTCTTCATTTCCAAAATTTATGAATTTTACAAGATGCCCTGCTGAACTGAAAATCTTCAATTCATTGCTTCCGTTATTGGGATTTGTGAGGTTGATTACCGTTTTGGCAGGATTTGGATAAATGTAGGCCTTGTCATCAGCCATCAATGTATTTACTTCTAAATATGTTCCGGGAAGTGAGTAAATGTTATAATCAAACCCAGCATCATACTGACCTATTGCAATAATTAATTTATAATCATTATCAATGCCTTTTACTATATGGATTTCATTATCCATTCCATTTTCACTATAAAGTAAGTCTTGGACGATTTCGCCATTCTCATTTAACAATTTATGTGAATATGTATAACCAGAATTAAATTCACCTCTTGTCCATAAGATAAATTCTATTAAATTATCTGAATTAAATAATTTATCAGAAACAGCTACAATTCCATATTCATTCAATCCGATTGGAAGGTTTACAGATTTAATTAATGAGTGGTTACTGTCATAGATGCGCATTACACTATTCTCAGTTGTAAAATAATGAATACCTGATTCTGTGTTAAACGTGTTTGTGAAATCATAATTCCATTCATCCGTACTGTAAGAATGTTCCAAAACAGCTTGAGCTGATAATAACATACCTGCGCTTAATAACGCGATAGAAAATAATATTTTTTTCATACTATAAAAATTAAAAATTAGTTATTTTTTAGGATTGATATAAAATAGCGCGAAGTATGAAAACAAAAACAGCGCATCCAGACTCACGCTGTGAAGTGTGGCTCGGCAAAGCCAATAGTAAACAACGGAAAGGATACGCCTTATCGGCGTACTTTAAAAATCCGTCTTGTTTACTAAATTAAAATTTTGCCGATTTCTACTTACAAGACTTTTAAGTACCAATATTTTCAATGCCTTTTTTACAAACAGCATGGGCAAATGTAGTAATTAAATTGAATATTTTGTCATTCTGAGCGTAACGAAGAGGA
>CAZKOC010000406.1:0-2021 GCA_964554275.1 uncultured Weeksellaceae bacterium | reverse complement strand
GTCTGAGCTTGTGTTCCTGCTGATAAAAACACCATAATGAGTATATATGCTAATTTTTTCATCTGTTAATTCTATTTTGTTGAATTTTTTGAATCTCCTTTTTCCGGTCCGTATTCTAAAATCAGTCTTTGGTTATCGTTCAGGTATTTCTTGGCAACATCTCTGATTTCTTCTCTTGTAATGGAACGGTAAATATCAATTTCGGTATTGATGAGGTTCACATCTCCATATAACTGATAATAGGTAGCTAAACTGTGCGCAACTCCCTCTACATTTGAATTCGCATTGACGAATTGATTTTCAAATTTATTCAACAACTTTTCATATTCTCTTTCGGAAATCAAATCCGTTTGTAATTTCTTGATTTCATCCGAAATACCATCCACCAATGACTGCATAGGGGTTTCACCTACAGGCAGTGCATAAATGATGTAGGTTCCGTAATCTTCCTGGCTAAAATTCAGTGCGGCAACTTCCAAAGCTTTTTTGTCGGTATCAACCAATTTTTTGTACAAGCGAGAGCTTTTTCCACTGCTTAAAATAGAAGAAATCATATCTAGAACCCTGGCTTCTCTTGTTTTCATTGAAGGAGTTCTGTAAGCCGCAATCACCATAGGGATCTGAACATTAGGATCTTCCCAATCCGCTTTGATTTCTTTGGTAATAGGAGCTTCTTCATATTGTTTTTTCAAAACAGGTTCACCTTTTTTTACTTCAGAGAAATATTCGGAGATCCATTTTTTTGCCTGCGTCTTTTCAAAATCACCTGCAACAACTAGAACAGCGTTATTCGGTACATAGAATTTATCGAAGAATGCCAGGAATTCATCTAATTTTGCTGCGTCCAAATGTTCCATTTCACCGATGGTAGTCCAACGATAAGGGTGGTTTTTGAACATATTTAATTTTACGGCCTTTAAGATATTCCCGTAGGGTTGATTGTCAATCCTTAAACGTTTTTCTTCCTTCACCACCTCATTTTGAGTATCAACTCCGATTTGGTTGATTACAGGGTGAAACATACGTTCGGCTTCCATCCACAAACCTAATTGAAGATTGTTAGAAGGAAATATCTCGTAATAATAAGTCCTGTCGTCAGATGTATTGGCATTGTTTTTTCCACCATTAGAGGAAACAATTTTGAACCATTCGCCTCTTTCAATATTTTTAGTTCCTTCAAATAACAAATGTTCGAAGAAATGGGCAAATCCGGTCCTGTCGGGCTGTTCATCTTTTGCACCTACATGGTACATAACGGATGTAATAACAACGGGAGCCGTATGATCCTGGTGCAGGATTACGTGAAGCCCGTTCGGCAAGTCATATTCTTCAAATTCGATTTCCTGGGCGTGGGAATTAACCCCTACAACTCCCATGAAAGCGAACGCAAGTCCAATTTTTTTCATATTTTTTCGCATTTTATATGTTAGTCTGCGAATTTAACAATTCGTTACAAGAAAAGGGCATGTTTTAACAAGGATTCGATTAAAATAGATTTGATAATCACCATTTTAGTCTAACCTCGAAAGTAAAACCACCTGCCCAGGGTTCGCCGGCCATCTGGCTTTCGGAAATTACAACTTTGTGGACTCCTTTTTCTTTTATTTCATATTCCAATTCACGGCCAAAAGGCCCGTCGGAATTCCCTTTTGAATCAATGATTTGATTGATCCTGAGATTGGCGAGGGTATCTGCTGCAGAGATCTTCAAAGACAATTTGTTGGCGGTATCTGAATTGAATTCAAAAACCATTCGTTGCCCGGCGGTTTTTACGGTGTCTATTTTTGCTTTTCCATAAACGATTTTTACCGGAATGGTATCAGTTGTAATTTTAAACGGAGTTTGATTTTTGGCAATTGTTTTTGTACTGTCGGTTATCGGTTTTTTAACTTGTTTTAATTGACGATGCTTATTTTGTTGGATGCTGTCCCGTTCTTTTTTGATCTGTTTGGCATAAACCTCTTTATCGAAATCAGTTGGTTTGATAACCGGGGTATTGGGTTCTAATTTACAACCGATGA
>CAZKOC010000405.1:0-2034 GCA_964554275.1 uncultured Weeksellaceae bacterium | reverse complement strand
AAAAACAAAAAAAACTTCATAAACAGATTGGGTTTGTTCCCACCATGGGCGCATTACACAACGGACATATTTCACTTGTCAGGCAAGCCGCCAGCGAAAACGGTTTTACAATTGTAAGCATATTTGTGAATCCTACTCAGTTTAACAATCCCGATGATTTAAAAAAATACCCCCGCACAGAAGAGGCAGATGTGGAATTATTGGAGCAGTCGGGCTGCGATGCTATTTTCTTTCCTAAAGTGGAGGACATCTACCCTGGTGGAGAAAAATCGGAAATTTTTTCGTTCAATGGATTGGAAAACCAGATGGAGGGAAAATTTCGCCCGGGGCATTTTGACGGAGTTGCTACTGTTGTAAAACGTTTCTTTGAAATTATCACACCGGACAGAGCTTACTTTGGTGAAAAAGATTTTCAGCAATTACGAGTTATTCAGGAGTTGGTTAAAAAACTGAAGCGACCGGTAGAAATTGTTCCTGTGACTATTATGAGAGAAGCTGACGGACTGGCAATGAGCTCAAGAAATATTCGGCTGACAAAGGAAATGCGGGAAGAATCTCCAAAAATTTATAAGATACTGTCAGAGGCAAAAAAATTCCTGAAGTTTAATTCTATAGAGGAAACCAAAAAATTTGTCGCAGAACGATTTAAGGAAACAAAACTTGATTTGGAATATTTCGAAATTGCAGACGAAGAAACACTTCAATCTGTTTCGGAAAAGGGAAAACAAAAAAATATTCGTGGATTTGCTGCTGTTTTTGCGGGTGAAATTCGCCTGATTGACAATATCCGTTTATAAAAACTTCACGAAGTTCAGATTTTCAATTCCATCTAAAAGCATTAACTTTGCAGTCGATATGATGATAGAAATTGTACGTTCCAAATTGCACCGTATAAAAGTTACGGGAGCCGAGCTGAATTACATTGGGAGCATTACCATTGATGAAGATCTGATTGACGCTGCCAAAATGATTGTCGGTGAAAAAGTCCATATTGTAAACCTCCAGAACGGGGAACGCTTCGAAACCTACATTATAGAAGGGAAAAGAGGTTCAGGAGAAATTACACTCAACGGGCCTGCCGCAAGAAAAGTTCAGGTAGGTGACTCTGTCATAGTCATCGCATACGGACTTGTCAACATAGAAGACGCAAAAAACTACAAGCCGACCATTGTGTTTCCGAATGAAGAAACCAATCGTCTGCACTAACCATGAAACCCCAAACCGGTCAAATCATTTTTACCATTGTAGCGATTGCACTAGCGGGGTTATTCATAGGATTAACCGTAAAAGCAACAAATTTTAACGAGCTCAAAGAAGCCGCAAAAGAAACTAATTATTTCTGGATTTTGGCGTCTATGATACTTAGCATCATTTCTTATTGGCTGAGGGCTGCCCGCTGGAAACTTTTATTGGAGCCGATCGGGCATCCGATTAAAGTAAAAAGCGGCTTTTGGGCAATTTCCTTTGCTTATTTTATGAATTTAACGATTCCGCGAAGCGGTGAAATTGCGCGTGCGACCTCACTTTATAAAATGGAAAATGTTCCCACTGACAAATCACTCGGAACCATTGTTCTGGAACGTGTTATAGATGTTTTCTTTTTGGGATTGTTTTTTCTTCTTACGCTGATCTTTAATTCCGAAACCCTTTTTTCTTTCCTGGCGTTGGGCGAAACTCCTTCGCTTGATAAATATGTTATAGCACTCGGCTTATTCCTTTTTGCGGCATCTTTATTTTTCATTTTGAGAAATAAAATCAAACGCTTAAAACTTTACCAAAAAGGAATCAAATTTCTGCAAGGAATTTGGATTGGATTCAAATCCATTTTAAAATTAAAGAAGCGGACACTATTTATAGTTTATTCATTCGGGATCTGGTTTTGTTATTTTCTCATGACTTACCTGGTTTTTTTCGCATTTCCGGCAACCTCACATTTCGGATTGGGTGAAGGATTCTTTCTGATCGTTTCCGGCGCATTGGGCATGATTTTACCGGCAGTAGGCGGATTGGGTTATCCGTATGTGATGAGCATTG
>CAZKOC010000404.1:0-2043 GCA_964554275.1 uncultured Weeksellaceae bacterium | reverse complement strand
AAAGCAACATGAATTCTTCTATCAAATGATTGGCGTCCTTACTGATTTTGAAATATGTCCCTATGGGATTGTTATTCTCATCCAAATCAAATTTAACTTCGATTTTATCAAATGTAATTGCTCCGTCAGCCATTCTTTTTTTACGAAGAATTTTTGCCAATTTATCCAAAGCCAGTATTTCATCTTTCATATCTCCTTCCGCGCCTTCAATAATTTCCTGTGCTTCTTCATATGTAAATCTCCGGTCAGAATGAATGGCGGTTCTTCCGTACCATTCATTCAGAACCTTCGCGTTTTCATCTATTTCAAAAACGGAGGAAAAGGTATATTTATCTTCATTCGGACGAAGTGAACAAGCTACATTGCTCAGGTTTTCAGGCAGCATCGGAACAACCCTGTCCACCAAATAGACAGAAGTAGCGCGGTTATAAGCCTCTTGTTCCAGTAAAGTTCCGGGACGCACGTAATGTGTAACATCTGCAATATGAACACCAATTTCCCAGTTTCCATTCTCCAATTTCCGGATGGATAAGGCGTCATCAAAATCCTTGGCATCCTTCGGATCTATAGTAAAAGTCGGAACGGAACGCATATCACGACGTTTCGCAATTTCTTCTTCGTGAATTTCAACGTCGAGTTCTCCTGCCTCTTTTTCTACTTCTTCCGGAAATTTATTGGGCAAATTGTATTCCAGTAAAATGGCGTGCATTTCAGTATTGGTATCTTCAGGTCTTCCCAAAACTTCCACAATCTCTCCAAAAGGACTGTCAGCTTCATCCGGCCAGTCTTTGAGTTCTACAACTACTTTATCGCCATCTTCGGCATTGTTAAATTTATCTTTCGGAACATAGAAATCTACGTGAATTGAACGATTGTCCATCACTACAAATCCAAATTTTCCGCTGGGCTGAGGTTGAAAAATTCCTGTATATAGTGTTTTGAAGCGTTTTACCACATCAATTACTTCGCCTTCCGGTTTTTGTGATTTTCCTTTTATTTTGGGGTGTAAATAAATCCGTACCAGATCGCCTTGCAGCGCATTTTTCTTTTTGTTTTTGGAAATGAAAATGTCCTGTTCAATACCTTCAACCGTTACATAAGCAGAGCCACTTTGCGTGATGTCAATCGTTCCTATTAAATAATCGCGTTCCGCATTGATCCTGAATTTTCCCCGGTCTGATTCTTTTATTTTTTTATCCGCCAAAAGGGCTTGTAAATCTTTTATAAGGATTTCCTTGTCAATTCTGTTGGTTAAATTCAAAGAAGCTGAAATCTGTTTGTAATTCAGCGGTTTACTAGGATTTTTAAATAAAACTTCTATGATCTGTTTGGTAAACTTTCCTGAAGTCGTTCGTTTATTTTGAGAATTAAATTTTCTTTTTGACATTTAATATGGTATATAAATAATTCCATTTTGGAATCGTATTCAATTCACAAAGTTACGATTGCATATTATACAAAGATAAACAATCATGATATTCTTAGTTTATTATTAACTTTACAATCATTTTTTACAACTCAGTGCAATGGCAAAATCTCTTAGTTATCAGACTTATTTAATCAATCTGGACCGTTCTGAAGAGCGGTTGAGCCGAATGATTAAACTATTTAAAGAACATGATATTGATAATTATGAACGAGTATCTGCTGTAGACGCTAGAAATATTAAAGAAGGTGATTACATTTTAAATAACAGGTACGACAGAGATTTGGTTCCAGGCGAAATCGGATGTTTTATGAGCCATATAAAAGTGATGAAGACTTTTTTGGAATCAGATTATGAGTTTGCTCTTATCATTGAAGATGATGCAAAATTAGAAGATAATTTCAAATATGCTATTGAAAAAGCTATGGGAGTATACTCCGATTTGCCTTTTAAACATCAATGGGATGTGTTGAAACTGGTAAACGGAAAGAGGAGAAGCATCCACATCCAACAATTAGATGATACTTATTTTATAGGCGCTTGCGGCACCAGCATTCCGATTACAACCATTGCAGCCATATGGACGAGAAAAGGTGCGGAAAAGTTATTGAAAAAGG
>CAZKOC010000403.1:0-2048 GCA_964554275.1 uncultured Weeksellaceae bacterium | reverse complement strand
TTTTATCTGAGCTTTAAATTCCATAGTACTTAAATTTTAGTTCTCAAACTTACCATCCTCCATCTTTATTTCCTTACGGCTTTCCGTAAAAGCAATAAATATTTCAATAAATTATTATAATTAATTGATTTATAGCTTATTAAAATTTTAAAGAGAATGATTAGAAACCGAAAAAAATCCTATAATTCATTTATTCAGTCAGTTTTGAAGAAAAAATTACGGATTTCCGTAAATCAATTGAATTAGAGCATTAAACCAGTCCCATCTCTTTGAAAATCAGTACAAGTTCTATATTGGTTTTGGCGGAGAAGTCGTCTTTGAGATTTTTTAATCGTTTCTCGATTGTGCTCACGCTGTTGGGGCGTATATTTTTTTGTTGCAGAAAAAGACTGATTTCATCCTGGGTCAATCCTTCGCAAAGTTGACGAATGATGAGTAAATCAATTTCTTCTACCTGGGTAATGCTTCTTTTGGAGTGAATTTTTTTTCTGATTTCTTCAGAAATATAAGTTTCACCCAGACCAATAGCACGGATGGCTTTTGAAATTTCCGCATTGTCATACCTGCCTTTCAGCACATAAGCATCAATGCCGTATTGGTCAAAAAACGAACGGATTTTCATCGGGCGGTCTTCTATGGAGAAAACAATTATTTTACAGGGGATATTGTCTTTTCTTATGGTTCTGATAAGCTCTTCTCCGTTTTTCAATTCTACTTTTCGGTGATCTTGTTTGAACGAAAGGTCGGTGATAAGCAAATCAAAAGGCTCATTTTCCAATTGTGCTCTTTTTAGCTTCAGCCAGGCATCATCGCAATAGCGGGTATGTACAACTTGAGCCGATAATTCATTCAGGGCATTTTCGACTCCCGTGGCTATAAATTCCAGGTCTTCCGCAATGAGGATTTTTTTAATATGGGTCAATTCGGTCATAATGGTATGCTTATATTTACTTTCAATCCTTTATCAGGTTTGTTGGCAAAACTAATTGTACCATTTATTTTTTCAATACGGTTTTCCGTAATCCGGATTCCATTTTTTGCAATGAATTGATTTTCATTAATTCCAATCCCATTATCTGTGTAAGAAAAATCCAATTTATTTTTTTCAAATTTGAATGAAAGAACAACAAGTGATGCCTGACTGTGTTTTTTCATATTGGTCATTAGTTCCTGGAGAACTTTATAAAACTGAATTTTCGTTTCATTATTTACATTTTTCCAAATGATTTCGTTAAAACCTGACAGAACTATATTTGTTTTTTCATTCTTGTAGGAAGAAATGAGCGTCAGGAGTTCTTTCGGGTATTTAGCTCCGGTTTCTACAGGGCTGTTTTCTCTTGAAATATTTCTTGATAAACGATATATATCATCCAGCTTTTCCAGTATATGGTTCTTTTTTTCATCAGGAATGATGTCTTTGTTGTTTTCTACGAAAGACATCAACTGATAAACATTGTTGGCAAGGTCATCGTGTATTTTTTTTGCTATTTTATTTTCTGTAGTGTAAATTTCTTCGTTCAATTTTTTTTGGCTTTTTATTTTCTGAATTCTGTACAAGGCTAAAGCTCCGCCTGATATTAATACAATGAATGAAATGGAAATGATTCCAAATAATTTCCTTCTTTCGATTTCAAGCTCCTGTTCTGCAGTTTCAATTTTCAGGACTTGATTTTCTTCACGGTTCTTTTCACTATCGTACCGGATTTTGGCAAACTGGTCTTTGGCCCGGTTGCGAGCTGTTACTAAACTATCATTCAGATTGACATACTTAACAGCATATTTTTTTGCATTTTCAGGAGTTTCGAGTTTTACTAACTTTTGTAAAGCTTCTAATCGGTCATCCGGGCTATTGAGCTTTGTAGCTAAGTCATACATCTTGTGTGCGTGAAATAGGGAAGAGGTACTGTTTCCGTTTTCAAAATATTCCGATAAATGAGCATTACTTGCAATTTGCCCCCATTCGTCCTGATTTTCTTCCCGGATTTTTAAGGCTTCATAGAATTCTTTTTCTAAATTTCTATTAGGGTTTTGTTTCCATTTTGAATAAG
>CAZKOC010000402.1:0-2054 GCA_964554275.1 uncultured Weeksellaceae bacterium | reverse complement strand
TTTGAAAACATTGGCAGAAGTTTACAAAGGGTTGACCGGTTCTACTTCTGACAAAGCAGCTTATGCAATTGTGAAAGAAATAAAAGCGAAAGGAAGCAAATCGGTTGTATTGGCAGATGGCAGCAAAGAAGCTTTTGCAATTTGTTATGCAATTAACCAATTGATTAATTCAGAAGCAGTTTCCAAAAATAAAATGGTTCTTTTAAAAGAATCTAACGATAAATTATTTGATCAATTCTTATCAGACGCTAAATCCGGAAATGTAGGAATCTTAATGATGTTCCAGGCAAATCCGGTTTATAATCACCCGAAATCAAAAGAAATTACTTCTGCATTTTCTAAAATCGGGTTGAAAGTGGCAATGTCTGAAAAGCAGGATGAAACAGCCGAACTGGCTGATGTAATTGCTCCGGTTCCTCACGGATTGGAATCATGGAATGACGTAAACCCGATTACTGGAGTTTATTCATTACAGCAGCCAACCATTCAAAGAATATTTGATACAAGACAATTTCAGGATTCATTATTGACCTGGGTGAAAGATGCTGTGAATGTAGAAACTGTTGCCGCAGATACTTTGGTAAATGCAAATCCAAATTCGATGGAATTGGTTGCGCCGAAAGACAGCTACAGACAAAAAGCTACAGAATATTTCAGCTACTTGAAATCAAACTGGGAAAATTCAATTCTCCCTCAATTAGGATATAGTTTCAATCAGGCACTTTATAATGGATTCAATGAATCTTCTGAAACAGCATCATTGTCTGCTTCAGGAAATGTAAGTGCAGCGGTTGATAAATTAGCAAGTGCAAAAGCAAGTGAGTGGGAACTTCAGTTGTATACAAAATGCGGAATGGGTGACGGTACCCAGGCAAATAATCCCTGGTTACAGGAATTACCTGACCCGATTACAAGAGCTTCATGGGATAATTATGTAACATTAAACCCGAATGATGCTCCTAAATTCAACATCAAAACTTCTGAAAATGCGAACGTTAAAAACGGACGTATGCAGTTCGATGGTGATTATGTAAATATTACCGCAAACGGAGTTACGATTGAAAATGTTCCGGTGTTCATTCAGCCCGGACAGGCAATCGGAACCGTGGGCTTATCTTTAGGATACGGACGTACCAAAGGCGGTAAGGTTGCAAATGGAGTAGGGGTAAATGCTTATCCGCTTTACGTCAACGGAAATTCGGCTGTTACCAATGTAAAAATAGAACGTACCAAAGAAGGTGAGAAGCATGAATTTGCTTGTATGCAAATGCAGAATACCCTGATGGGACGTTATGAAATAGCACGTCAGACAACTTTGGCCGATTTCATTAATAAACCTGTTGAAGAATGGAATGAACCTGCTGTTATGCCGACATGGAGAGGAACTTCACCTGTAGGGGAAGTAGATATATGGCGTTCTCATGACCGTTCATTCGGACCTCATTTCAATTTGTCTGTTGACTTAAATGCCTGTACCGGATGTGGTGCGTGTATAATTGCCTGTCAGGCAGAAAATAATACAGCGGTTGTTGGTAAAAAAGAAATGAGAATGTCTCGTGATATGTATTGGTTGAGAATCGACCGTTACTATTCGGACGTAACCGATAATACATTGACCCAAAAAGTCGCTTTGGAAGATGATCTGATGGAGGCGGGTCAATATAAATTATTAATTAAGCCGGAAGCGGAAAATCCCGATGTGATTTTCCAACCGATGATGTGCCAGCATTGTAACCATGCGCCTTGTGAAACAGTTTGTCCGGTTGCGGCAACTTCACATGGCCGTCAGGGACAAAATATGATGGCATACAACCGTTGTGTCGGAACCCGTTACTGTGCAAATAACTGTCCTTACAAAGTAAGACGTTTCAACTGGTTCAATTACGCACACAATGATAAATTTGATTTCAATATGAATGATGATTTAGGCCGTATGGTGTTGAATCCTGACGTTGTTGTCCGCTCGAGAGGGGTGATGGAAAAATGTTCTTTCTGTATTCAGGATACGCAGGCAGCTATTTTGAAAGCGAAAAAAGAAGGAAGAAGAGTTACCG
>CAZKOC010000401.1:0-2057 GCA_964554275.1 uncultured Weeksellaceae bacterium | reverse complement strand
AGGACGAATGACAGATTTGTACATCTTTTAAGAATCTTTGACAAAAGTAAGAAAAATTCAATCCTTGGAAAGAATTCGTCATTTCGATTAAAACGAGGCGTAATGAGGCAATCCTTCGAGATCATCCCCCCATCTCATTAACAGCTTGCTTTGTCATTCCGCTCTGCTCTATTACCTCGCAGTAACATGATTATCTAAAATCTTTATTCGCCCGAATACTCCACGAAATTCCGCGGCGTTTCAAAAAGGGTAACTTTTAATTGTAATCTGGAGTCTAATTTTTCACGAATCCGATTCCATATAACTACCGAAATATTTTCTACTGTAGGATTCAAATTCTGAAACTCCGCTATTTCCACATTCAGATTTTTATGGTCTAAATATTCTTCTACTTGTTCAAAAATGATTTTCTTCAACTCATCAAGATTCATCACAAAACCTGTTTCCGGATTAATTTCACCGATAATACTGACTATCATTTCATAATTGTGGCCATGAAAATTCGGGTTGGAACATTTACCAAAGACTTCAAAATTCTTTTGGTCATCCCAATTCGGATTAAACAGCCTGTGTGCTGCATTGAAGTGCGCTTTTCTACTAATTGTTACTCGCATAGTGAAGCTTTGCTAAATATTCGTCAAAAATAATCCGGAACCAAATCGTATATTTTTCGGGACGGGATTCCATATCAGCGATCAATTCATCCATGGTAATCCATTTAAAACCATCCACTTCCTCTTTATTTATATGGATTTCGCCGTCATACAATCCGGTAAAAACGTGATCAAGCTCGTGTTCAAACAAATCATTGTCCAACCTCGCTTTATAAATGAAATTAAATTTTTCTTCCAGTTCGCAATCAAACCCCATTTCTTCCTGCAACCGACGATGCGCCGCTTCCGCATAAGTTTCATTTTCACGCGGATGGCTGCAACAGGTATTCGTCCAAAGCATCGGCGAATGGTATTTGTCTTCCGCTCTTTTCTGTAACAAAAGCTCTCCTTTTGAGTTAAATACAAAAACCGAAAAAGCACGGTGAAGCAAACCCGCGATATGCGCCTGCTGTTTTTCCATTAATCCCAGCTGCTCATCATTTTCATTTACCAGAACCACAAATTCTTCCATAGCTTGCAAAGTTATGAATTCTGAATGACAGTTGGTTTCAAGTTTCAGTTTTGTGGAACAAAGCCTTGCTCCTACCTATGTTCAACTATCTCTCCTCATTCTAAATCATTAATAATTGAGAATTCCCTTTTCAAATTTCCAAATTGTCTGATTTTCAAATTTTAAGTTCGGCATATCATTTGACTTTATATACCGAACATTATTTCAACAAAAAAAATTTACGCATTGATTTTTAACTAATTAATTCAAATTCAGATAAATAAATTTCATAATTTTAATTTGAACTAATCAATCCAAAACATTTTTGCTGACACATTTACATAAATACTGACGATGAAAATAGACAACTTGTCACTTGACCAAATCATAAATGAAGATGTAGAGTTAATTCCCCTGATGAGTGAAGAGGAGGAAAAGAAATATAAAAAACAGCCGATTCCCGAGGTTTTACCAATTCTTTCATTAAAAAACACTGTGCTTTTTCCAGGTGTGGTGGTTCCCATTACGGCCGGAAGAAACCAATCCATAAAGCTTTTGGAGGATGCTTATAAATCTGATAGAATTATAGGTGTTGTTGCGCAAAAAAATGTAAAAATAGATGTTCCTTTGACCACCGATATTTATGAAGTGGGAACAGTCGCACGTATTCTCAAAATGCTCAAAATGCCCGATGGGAACACAACCGTTATCTTACAGGGAATCAAACGTTTTGAATGGGTGGAAATGTTGCAGACCGAGCCTTATTTCAAAGCGACAATCAGAATACTGGAAGATAAAAAACCAAACAATAAAAACAGAGAATACCAGGCAACCATAGATTCTGTAAAAGATATGGCATTGCGAATCGTTGATGTAAACCCCGCGCTTCCGTCTGAAGCCAGTATGGCAATCAACAGTATAGAAAGCCCTGCATTTCTTATCAACTTTGTAAG
>CAZKOC010000400.1:0-2064 GCA_964554275.1 uncultured Weeksellaceae bacterium | reverse complement strand
TCCTGTTCAAATTCAAACAAATCAAAGAACGGCTGAGTGATGTGAAATTCGAAATCATGCTGTCCCAAATTCAAACCAGAAAAGGAAACATTATAATACCTGAACTTTTCCATAACTCAAACGGACGGCAAAGATAATACATCTGTCTGAATTACAAGATTATTTTTGTAAAAAAAAATATGAATATTTGCCTGTTTTAATTAAAAGTTATAATCCTTCAGAATTTTGAACTCTATTTTGGATTTGTATATCTTTCTCTGATCTAAGTATAATTTCCGGTTTGTCCTTGTAAAGAATTAATTTCCCGGTAACACAGAAATATTTTTCGGGTAAGAAATCAGCAGGAACATAACTGAAGTTTACAAGATCTTTTTCAAAAATTGCTAAAGTCAAAGGATTGTCCGGGTAGGATTTTCCTATATTCAACAAAGTCATCCCATTATTTTTTACTATATATGAACCATAAATTTTATCACAAATAGTAACTTTTTTATTGATGTTATCGGGGATTTCCTCCAATGTGATTTGCTTTTGAGCAAATGAAGATATGCTCAATAATAAAAGCGCAAGAAATACAATTTTCATAATTAAGTATTGATTGGTTAAGAACGCCAAATTACAAAAAAATATTTATCTGTTTTCCCTTTCGAGTTTTATCTCTCTTGTTTTTAAAACATTTTTGGTAAGCTCCTGATACTCTGTGCGATTTTTGAAAATTTCAATAGCTGCGAAAACTGCTTCTTTGAATGAGGTTTCATCTGCAACTCCTTTTCCTGCAATGTCATAGGCTGTTCCATGGTCGGGTGAAGTTCGCACAAAAGGAAGCGAAGCTGTGTAATTAACCCCTTCTTCAAAGCATAAAGTTTTAAATGGAATAAGTGCCTGGTCATGGTACATTCCCAAAACAGCATCAAAAGTTTCAATGTTTGATGGAGAAAAGAAACTGTCTGCAGCATAAGGCCCGAAAACCAACATACCTTTTTCGTAAAGAGATTGTATGGCGGGCATTATGATTTCCTGTTCTTCACTTCCAAGCAGGCCATTATCGCCCGAATGTGGATTCAATCCCAAAACTGCGATTTTGGGTTTCCTTACACCGAAATCCATCTTCAGGCTGTTATGTAAAGCTTCTATTTTGTCGATTATGCTTTCTTTATTAATTTTCTGAGCTACATCTTTCAATGGAATGTGTTGTGTAACCAAACTCACTTTCAACATTTCAGTTACCAAAAACATCAATGGTTTTCCACCCCAAACTTCTCCCAGATATTCGGTATGGCCGGGAAAATTGAAATTTTCCGATTGAATGTTTTTCTTATTGATGGGAGCTGTAACCAAAACATCACAAAAACCTTTTTGGACTGATTCAGAAGCTGCTTTTAGGGACTCATAAGCGCATTTTCCTGAAGTTTCAGTCGGATTCCCGAATTCAAGTTTAACAGGTTCTTTCCATAAATTTACAACATTGATTTTCCTGTCAACAGCCTGGCCTGCGGAATTAATTCCAAAAAACTGTAGTGAATTATCGTTCAATATATCTTTGTACTGCGATAAATGTTTGGTCGAACCAAAAATCACAGGCGTAAAAAAGTCGAGAATATTCTTATCGAGTAAACTTTTAACGATGATTTCGTATCCGATCCCATTGATATCACCAACTGAAATCGCTACCCGTATTTTTCTATCTGGATTGTTCATTAATTCTGTGTAAATTAAATTTAAACAAAGGTAAGGTTTAAAATGTTTAGTAGAAAGTACAAGTAACAGGTAGAAAGATTTTACAGAAAACACATTGGAATTTGAAGATGATTTATAATTTCCAAATCCTCAAATCAATCCAATTTCGAATTAAAATTCGTACCTTAGATTTTCAAAACAAATAGAAAAAACGATGTCTTACGAAGAAAATGAAGTACTGAAGCGTTTACCCGAGCATCTGAAGCAGTTCATCAATAATCAGGATTATGAATCATATACGCCATTAGATCAGGCGGTTTGGAGATATGTGATGCGTAAAAATGTAGATTACCTCAAAAAAGTTGCACACGGAAGCTATGTGGACGG
>CAZKOC010000399.1:0-2068 GCA_964554275.1 uncultured Weeksellaceae bacterium | reverse complement strand
GTAAATGGCATTCGGGTATTTTCTATCAAATACATCAAAATGGTTTTGTCCACTTCATCAATATCATAATTTGGCTTCATGTTTAACCTTCTATTTTATTGAATTAATAATTTTTTAAGCATAATTTTATCAAACTTATAAATAATTTTATTAATCATGTATAATTATTTTAATTAATTTGATAAAACATTAAATTAGCAAAGAAGTAGTGAATGTAGAAAATTTTCAAAATTCATCGCTTTTGTTTGTTTTGCGTGAGTTTATTGTCCTGACCGGCAATAAACTTTTTTCATTTAAAACGAACCAGTGATTTTTTCTTTTCTTTTTTATTGAGCTGAGATACTTGTTTTTGTTTTGCAGAATCATTTTTTTCCTGATTTTGAAAAGGTATAGAATCGTTCTGTATAGGTTGATCAAAAAGAGAAGGCGGCTCATCATCATCCGATTTAGGGATTATGACCGGTGCAGGCTTATTTTCTTCCTTTTCGAAAATTTCAGAAAATCTGTCAAAAGAGGTTTTATAAACAATACCCCCTCCAAAACTTTGAAAATTACCTGTTCCTCCCATATTTTGAACACCAAAATTGGTGGGGCGTGTAAAGAAATTCACTACAATGCTTTTGTCCATTTTCTTGGAAATATCCCATTGAACTTCCGTTTCTAGTGTAGCATTATCTCCTTGTGTATTTCCTACCGGAATCCCGACCGCACCATTAAATGTCCAGCGGGGGCTGAGATTTACAGTAAGGTTCGTCTTTAATCTATCTGATGTATTGCTGAGATCTGACCCTGTTACATAATCAACCCCAACGCTTACCGATCCACCTGCCAATAGGGAATTAAGTATCCCTCCCAACTGCTTCAAAGCCAGGCCGGCTCCTGTAGAAGCAGCTCCGGCTGTGAGAACTGATTCAGAGTTTGTATTGAATTGGCCAAATAGTAAAATAGATCCGAATTGTACCATCTTTTCATCCGGATCCAAATTAAATTTATAATCTACAGCCGATTGTATGTCACTTCCGCCTTTTGGAATAGTAAGAGTAAAATCCATTTGAGGCTCCTTTAATGATTCACTGATTATAATCCCGAGCGTAACGTCATAAGTCTGGCTTTGGCCTACTCCAATGTATTCATAAACATTGGAAACTGTTCTTTCATAATTAGCCACAATATACATGTCGGCATCAAAGGCATTTCCATTATTCCACCTCACAAAACTTCCGGGTTGTATGTCAAAATCCCTGTTTAAAAGAGGAATCTGACGCAATTGGTATGTTCCGGTTTCTAATACATAAGTTCCGTCAATACTCATATTACCGGCACGGGAAAGCCTGAATCTTAAGTCTTCAGTGGAGCCGTTTGCGGTTACCATATCATTGGTTACCGGATCTATGATTAAATTAATGGTGGTTAACGGACTTGCCGTAATTTCCAGGTCTATGTTCATTCCTTTGGGTGCTCCGTCACCTTCCTCTAATTTCGGGCCTTCAGGTATGAATCTGACCAAAGAACTTTCTGACTCTACTTTTGTAGCCCCCGTATTGATTGTCAATTCGGAACCCTCGTTTACAATTGCGTTGGCCTCAATGTCCAGTCTTTCGGGAGGTCCGTCTAAAGTAAAAACTCCCGCACCGAAAATCTTTCCATAAAACAATTCGTTGTGCTTCATAGTGGTATTCATAACCAAAAGATTATCAGTATTAAATGCTAAATTCAGATACCAGGTTGCAAAATCCCTGAAAAGTAAAAACCCATCTACAACTGCCTTTGAATTATATTTCGTGTCTCTAAATGCCAATTTATCCAATTGAATTATACCCTGTCCCCCGCTTGCTTTGGAAACGGGAATGGTATTTATTCCGTCAAAAGCATAATCCACATTGAGGTAATCCACGGTAAAACCTAAATTTTTCATATCCAGCATCCCTTCAAAATCTGGAGAATCAATAGGCCCGGTAAATTTCATTTCACCTGAAATCATTCCTCTCACATTGCTCATGGCGGCAGACAGAAAACTTTCTATAAATTTAAAATCCAGGTCATCTAAACTCGCTGCAAGATTTACCTG
>CAZKOC010000398.1:0-2070 GCA_964554275.1 uncultured Weeksellaceae bacterium | reverse complement strand
TATGAACAACAGGGATTGGTATATGCCTACAAAGTAGAAAATGATACTGTTCAGGCGGTAACCGTTAAAATTACCGACCGCACCAATAATCTGGCAATTATAGAATCCGGATTAAAACAAGGTGAAAAAGTTGTTGGACAAGGAGTTGGGAAATTAAAACCTGGTTCACCCGTCAAGAGTATTCCTACTCCATTGGACAGTATCGTAAATCCTATAAAACCTATTTTTTAGAAAAATGATAAAAAGATTCATAGAAAGGCCTGTATTATCGGGCGTAGTTTCCATATTGATTGTCATTTTGGGAGTTTTGGGATTGACCAGTTTACCCGTTACTCAATATCCTGACATTGCCCCTCCTACGGTTCGTATTTCGGCCAATTATCCGGGGGCAAATGCTATGACGGTTTTGCGGAGTGTAATCATTCCGATTGAAGAACAGGTAAATGGTGTGGAAGGAATGACTTATATAACGTCCTCAGCGACCAATGACGGATCAGCGAGTATCGAGATATTTTTCGAACAGGGAGTCAATCCGGATATCGCTGCAGTAAATGTTCAGAACAGGGTAGCCCGCGCTACCCCACTCCTTCCTGCCGAAGTAACACGTTCCGGTGTTGTTACGCAAAAGCAGCAGACGAGCGCGTTGATGTACCTTTCTTTTTATACCACTAACAAGGATTATAATGATGTTTTTCTTCAAAATTATTTGAATATCAACGTAATTCCTGAAATCAGGAGGATAAAAGGAGTCGGGGATGCCCAGGCATTTGGCGGAAAAACTTACTCCATGCGTGTTTGGCTATTGCCCGAAAAGATGGCAGCCTACGGATTACAACCTGCTGACATCACCAATGCGATAAACGAGCAAAGCAGGGAAGCTGCTGCAGGACAGGTGGGTAGCAATTCAGGAACTTCATTTGAATATGTGATCCGTTACAAAGGAAAATATGATAACGAACAGGAATACGAAGACATTGTCATCAAAGCACTTCGAAACGGGCAATACCTCCGGTTAAGAGATGTAGCTAAAGTATCATTAGATGCATTGTCTTATTCCGGTGTCGGAGAAACCGAAGGTTATCCGGCAATGAGTATGGGTATTTTCCAGACACCTGGCTCCAATGCCCGGGAGATTAATAATAACATAAAAACTTACCTCCATAGCATAGAAAAAGATCTTCCTGAAGGAATTCATTACACCATCAATTTTGATACGAATGAATTCCTGGAAGCATCTATCAATAAAGTGGTCGTTACTTTGATCGAGGCATTTATACTTGTATTTATTGTTGTATTTATATTTCTACAAGATTTCCGTTCCACACTGATTCCGGCAATTGCCGTTCCGGTTTCGATTGTCGGAACATTTTTCTTCCTCAATTTATTCGGATTTTCACTGAATCTCCTTACGCTCTTTGCGTTGGTTCTTGCAATCGGAATTGTGGTGGATGACGCGATCGTCGTCGTCGAGGCGGTGCACGCCAAACTGGAAAAAAAGAAAACAGATGCGAAATCCGCAACCGTAGAAGCCATGGGGGAAATTTCAGGAGCCATTATTTCTATTACATTGGTAATGGCCGCAGTGTTTGTTCCGGTAACGTTCTTGCAAGGACCTACTGGTGTATTTTACCAGCAATTCGGGATTACGCTCATTGTAGCAATTGTAATTTCTGCGGTAAATGCATTAACGCTCAGCCCTATGCTTTGTGCCTTGTTCCTGACGGGAAATCACCACGATGAAGAATATCAAAAGAAAAATTTCATCCAGAAATTCTTTCATAAATTCAATGTGGCATTTACTACGATTACCAACCGTTATGCAAAAATAGTAGCCTTCTTGTTCAAAAGAAAATGGATTGTAGGTTTAGGGTTTCTTTTGGCATTTGGGGTTTTATGGTGGTCCAATAAAACGATGCCTTCCGGATTTGTTCCTAATGAAGACCGCGGAATTATTTTTGTAAATGTTGAATTACCTGCAGGAGCTTCCATGGAAAGAACTTACAATGCACTCAAAGAAGTGGAATCCAAAGTAATGAGTGTTAAAGGAGTAAAAGCCGTAACCATAGCTAC
>CAZKOC010000397.1:0-2076 GCA_964554275.1 uncultured Weeksellaceae bacterium | reverse complement strand
TCATCAAAGTTTTACGATTCGCGTTTTGGATTAGATAAATGGACTCCTTATCAATTTGTGTTTAACGCAATCGGGCAAGGTGATATAACGCTTACGCCGCTGCAAATGGCGAACTTTACTGCTGTTATCGCCAACAAGGGATATTATTTCACTCCTCATATAGTAAAAGGAATTGATGGCCAATTCATTAAAGATTCAAATTTCATCATTCCTAAAAAAACACTGGTTAACCCTAAACACTTCATCCCAGTTCTGGAAGGGATGACGCAGGTATTTACTGCAGGAACGGCGCGCGGATTTATGTCGAAGGACTTTACCCAGGCAGGAAAAACCGGAACTGCTCAAAATCCGCAGGGGCAGGACCACTCACTTTTTACCTTAATCGCTCCTGTTGAAGACCCTAAAATTGTAATTGCCGTAGTTGTTGAAAACGGATATTGGGGTGCAAGATGGGCCGGGCCTATGGCAAGCCTGATCGCTGAAAAATATTTATTTGACACCATCAAAAGAAAACCTTTGGAAACCCGTATGAAACAAGGAAACTTAGAAGGTGAGTATCGAAAACAATGGATAAACTATCTGAAGAAAAAAGGATGGTATGTAGAACCTGAAAAAACCGATAGCAGTGAGCCAGTCAAGAACATTTAGAGGGATAGATTGGACAACCATCATCATGTGTCTGATCCTCATTTCCTTTGGGATCATGAACGTGTATAGTGTCGAGGAAGCAAGAGGGGTCAAACAATTGATTTTCTTCGGGCTGAGCCCCATCATCGTGATCGGATTAATTTCCGTTTCTTCAACAACTTCCAATTTCTTTGAAGTTTACAGCCCTCTCTTATACGGTGCTGCTATACTGCTATTGATCGCAGTGCTTATTTTCGGGAAAGAAATAAATGGGGCGAAAGCATGGTTCGATTTTGGATTTGCCAGCTTCCAGCCTGCTGAAATAGCCAAACTGGCAACAGGGCTTTTATTGGCAAACTATATCAGCTCTCCTTCCGTTGAAGTAAAATCGAGAAAAACTATCATAACTGCTTTTGCCATTTTGGCAATTCCAGTTATGCTGATATTGTTACAGCCGGATTTAGGTTCGGTTTTAGTGTTTAGTGCATTCATTGTTGCGCTTTATCGTGAAGGGTTTTCGGCATGGTACATTTTCATTCCTGTAATTGGCGGTGTTTTATTTTTGCTTTCAATTACTTATCCTCCCTATTATATTTTAACGGCAACGGGGTTTATAACCGCTGTTATCGGAACATTCATCATTTCATTTACCTATAACCGGAGTACGCTGAGGATTGTTGCGGGATTGCAAATCGGACTGGTGTTTTATTTCCTGATACTGATTGGACTTATGGCTTTCTTTCCGGAACTGGGAATTATAGAAGATGTAAATTCAAAACAATACGTCCCTCTTGAAAATTTAAAATTCAATGTTTATTTCTACGCCTTATCGGGATTAATTATCTCATTATTAAGCACACTGTCTGTGGCTTACTTTATTTACAACAATGCCGATTCTCCATTCAAACTGGCTGCTTCTGAAATTGGATCCAACCTCACATTTGGCACCGCCGCCGTGACAACTATTATTCTCAGTCTGACTATTTTCATAAGTTTATTTTCCGTATCAATTTATCAGGAACTTCCCAGGCACCAGCAGGAACGGATAATGGTATTATTTGAAGGAGAGGGAAAATACCGGGATACTTCGGGTTACAATCTGCTTTATTCCAAAACTGCAATCGGATCAGGAGATTTATTGGGAAAAGGATATATGCAGGGAACCGTGAAAATGGGAAAATTTGTTCCCGAACAGCCTACCGACTACATTTTTTGTACAGTTGGGGAAGAATGGGGATTTCTAGGAAGTTCACTTTTGGTAATTTTTTATGCGCTCTTTATAGCACGGATTTATTACCTGGCAGAATCACAAAGAAGTAGATTTTCAAGATTTTTCGGTTATACGGTTGCCACTATTTTTTTAATTCACTTTTTCATCAACATCGCGATGGTAATGGGATTATTCCCAACGGTAGGGATTCCGCTGCCGTTTTTCAGCTACGGAGGAAG
>CAZKOC010000396.1:0-2083 GCA_964554275.1 uncultured Weeksellaceae bacterium | reverse complement strand
TTTTTGGCTTATCCAAAGAATTACAACCATTACGTAAATTATTACAAAGAAACTTATCAGCACGGTGGTGTTTCGATGGAAGAAATGATCATTCCCTTTGTAACTTTGACACCGAAACCTTAAAACACAAAAGTATGCGTCTAAAGAAGCTAATATATATATTAATTATATGCATATTTCAACCACTCTTTTCACAAGAAAAACAAAATGAACCTTTGTTTATTCTGTTTAATGAGAGCAGGGACAAACATATCGAAAAACCAAATGAAATTGATTTATTTAGAATTTATATTTCTGAAAATCAATATATAAGTTTCCAAAGTCAAAATTCAGATGATGTTAAACGCTTAAAAAATTTCGAAAATTTAGATTTTGTGACCCGAAATGAATTAAAAGAAATAATTAATAATAATTCTGAGAATAAAAGCTTAGTTTTTACAATAGTCAGGAAATCAAATCAGGGCAATTATATTTTATATTCTTCTAGTTTACTTAATTGACTTTACTTGTAAAATGACTTTCATTATAAACTCCATCGAAGAATTACCAAAAGTCGCGAGCGAACTCATCTCCAATCTGAAACACAAAATCGTTTTGTTTGAAGGCGAAATGGGTACAGGAAAAACAACACTCATCAAAGAAATTATTTCACAAATGGGAAGCGAAGATGAAACCAGCAGCCCTACTTTTTCTATTGTAAATGAATATGATACAGAAATGGGTAAAGTATTTCACTTCGATCTGTACAGAATCAAAAATGAATTTGAAGCTTTAGACTTCGGGATTGAAGAATATCTCGATTCCGGCTCTTATTGTTTCGTTGAATGGCCCGATAAAATTGAAAATTTAATTTCAGAAGCGCATCATTTGGTCAAAATTAATGTAGAAAACAATTTGAGAACCATTATTTTTGCGTAATTTTAAATAATGGAAAAAAGCGGAATCTATACACCTTTCTCACGTCAGGAACTGATGCCCAAAGAAGAACGCCTGGAAGTTCTTCATAAAGAAGGAAAGTTAAGTATCGGTATACCGAAAGAAACCCATTACCAGGAAAAAAGGGTTTGCTTATCGCCGGATGCCGTCCAGGTATTGGTAGCAAACGGACATGAGATTACTGTTGAAACGGGTGCCGGAGAAGGGGCAAATTATTCCAATCAGGAATATTCAGAAGCTGGTGCAAATATTTCTTACAATTCACAGGAGGTTTTTTCCAAACCCATCATCGTAAAGGTCGGGCCGCTTACCCAAACTGAAATCGAATGGTTAAAACCTAGTTCCTATTTGGTTTCGACCGTTCAGATCAATATGCAGACACGTTCGTATTTCGAAAAATTGTCCGCGAAAAAAATTACCGCATTGGGATTTGAATTCATCAGGGATAGCCACGGATATTTACCTGTTGTACGTTTACTGAGCGAAATCGCCGGAACAACCTCTGTTTTATTGGCCAGTGAACTGATGGCTAATACCAATGGAGGAAACGGGATCCTGATGGGAGGAGTTGCCGGAGTCCGGCCCGCTGAAATTGTGATTCTGGGTGGGGGAACTGTCGGTGAATATGCTTCTCGCGCCGCACTTGGTTTAGGGGCAAATGTCAGGGTCTTTGACAATTCGCTGAGCAGGCTGAGACGTTTGCAAACCGATTTAGGGGTAAGGGTTTCAACTTCCATGCTGGATCCGAAGGAACTGGAAAAATCTTTGAAAAGATGTGATGTGGCAATCGGCGCGCTTCGCGGAGATGCACGAACACCTTGTGTGGTAACGGAAAAAATGGTTGAAAATATGAAAAAAGGTGCAGTTATTATTGACTTGAGCATTGACAACGGCGGCTGTTTTGAAACTTCGGAAATAACGACACATGACAAACCCATTGTCATAAAACATGGAGTAATTCACTATGGGGTAACGAATGTCACTTCAAGGGTATCCCGGACCTCAACTAAAGCGTTGAGTAACTTTTTTCTTCCTTATTTGCTATCAATTGCAAAAGAGGGAGGATTTGAACATGTGATCAAATGCGACCGCGGACTTCGCTCAGGAATTTATTTATACCAGGGCAGGCTTACCAAAAAGAAACTGA
>CAZKOC010000395.1:0-2084 GCA_964554275.1 uncultured Weeksellaceae bacterium | reverse complement strand
GACCAAAGACAGAATCGCCTTACATATAATTGAAGAAGCGGAAAGGTCAGGACAATTAAAACCTGGTGCCACAATCGTGGAAACAACGTCAGGAAACACTGGTTTCAGTGTGGCAATGGTCAGCATCTTGAAAGGATACAAATGTATATTGGCTGTATCAGATAAAACCAACGACGAAAAAATAGCTTATTTAAAAGCGCTGGGGGCAAAAGTATTCATTTGCCCGGCAAACGTTGCCGCAGATGATCCGAGGTCATATTACGAAGTAGCAAAAAGGATTGCAAGGGAAACTCCTAATTCTATCTATATCAATCAGTATTTCAATCTGAAAAATATTGAAGCACATTACCTGACCACCGGCCCCGAAATTTGGAAACAGACAGAAGGTAAAATCACACACCTTATAGCATGCTGTGGTACGGGCGGTACACTTTCTGGTTCAGCCAAATATCTAAAAGAGCAAAATCCTGATATAAAAATCATAGGAGTAGACGCTTACGGCTCTATTCTGAAAAAATACCACGAAACCGGAGAAGTCGATAAAAATGAAATTTATCCATACAGAATCGAAGGTTTAGGTAAAAATTTAGTGCCGGAAGCAACAGATTTCGATATAATTGATAAGTTTGAAAAAGTAACCGATGAAGAAAGTGCTTACCGGACAAGAGAAATTGCATTGAAAGAAGGTATTATGGGTGGTTATACTTGCGGAGCTGTTGCTCAGGCATATAGGCAACTTGCAAATGAATTTAAAGATGATGATTGTGTTGTTTTAATATTCCCTGACCATGGATCCAGGTATATCACAAAAGTTTTCAGTGACGAATGGATGGAACAACAAGGATTTACCAACAGCCGTTTGAATGGATTGGAATCAAACGCTACCATTCAACATATCAAATAAAATGTATATTTAAAAATATAGAATGATAAAATGCTCCTGTTAAAGAGGAGCATTTTACGTTCAAAAGCTAATCAAAAAAGAATTCAATGGATATTTTTGAAAGAATTAAAAAGAACCCCGGACCGTTAGGTCAATTTGCGGATTATGGAGAAGGGTATTTCATTTTCCCTGAATTGGAAGGTGAATTGGGGCCCAGAATGAAATTCAAAGGAAAGGACGTAGTTGTCTGGAGTTTAAACAATTATTTAGGGCTGGCAAACCACCCTGAAGTCAGAAAAGCCGATGCCGATGCTGCGGCACAATTCGGAATGGCTTACCCAATGGGAGCCAGGGCAATGACCGGACAAACCAAATATCACCAGCAACTGGAAAATGAGCTGGCGGAATTCGTGGGAAAAGAATCTGCCTATTTATTGAATTTCGGCTATCCCGGAATGGTTTCCGCTATAGATGCTTTGGTTTCTAAAAATGATGTAATCGTTTACGACATCGAATGTCATGCTTGTATCGTTGACGGGGTTCGTCTACACTTCGGAAAACGATTTACTTATCAGCACAATGATATAGAAAGTTTGAGAAAAAATTTAGCCCGCGCTACAAAAATCACACAACAAACCGGGGGAGGAATTCTTGTAGTGACAGAAGGTGTTTTCGGAATGATGGCCGAACAAGGAAAATTGAAAGAAATCTGTGAACTGAAAAAAGAATTTGAATTTCGTTTACTGGTAGACGATGCACATGGATTCGGTACATTAGGTAAGACAGGAGCAGGTGCCGGTGAAGAGCAGGGAGTTCAGGATCAGATTGATGTTTATTTCTCTACGTTCGCAAAATCAATGGCGGGAATCGGTGGATTTTTTGCAGGCAATAAAGAAATAATTCGTTACTTACAGTATAACTTACGTTCGCAGATTTTTGCCAAATCATTGCCTATGCCAATGGTAATAGGAGGATTAAAACGTTTGGAATTATTACGAAACAATCCTGAACTCAAAGACAAACTTTGGGAAAATGTAAATAAAATCCAGACCGGATTGAAAGCCAGAAACTTCAATTTAGGATTGACTAATACGCCGGTAACACCTATCATTTTACAAGGAAGCACAATTGAAGCTACTATTATGGCAAAAGACCTTCGTGAAAACCATGGTGTGTTTGTGTCGGTTGTAGTTTATCCGGT
>CAZKOC010000394.1:0-2085 GCA_964554275.1 uncultured Weeksellaceae bacterium | reverse complement strand
CTTCACGCCCGTTTGGGGCAGGCTATGCTCGGTATCAATGCGGTAAAAGGATTTGAATATGGGAGCGGATTTTGCGGATCCAGAATGAAAGGCTCGAAACATAATGATTTATTTAACCCGGATGGAACTACGAAGTCCAACCTTTCAGGAGGGATTCAGGGAGGGATTTCCAATGGGATGGATATTTACTTCCGTGTAGCATTTAAACCCGTAGCCACTTTGATGCAGGAACAGGAAACGATTAATTCCAGGGGAGAAATGGTACAAATGCAGGGCAAAGGCAGGCATGATCCTTGTGTGGTGCCGCGCGCGGTTCCGATTGTAGAGGCATTGGCCGCAATGGTTTTGTTGGATTTCGTCTTATTGAACAAAATAAGGAAATAACAAAATAAAAGTGGTCAGTAAAGTTACTAACCACTTAACCATCTGAAAATGGCGAAACCGAAAGCTAAATAATGTTACTCTCCATAGTTATCCGGTTAAGATTCTGTACGAATAAAATAATTACGCAACCGGAAAAACAGTAATTCCAGAATTATTATTACAAGCATATAGGCTTTGCTCATGACTCCTTATTTTTTGATGATTTTAACTGTTTCTGATTTGCTGCTTGTTGTAATTTTGACAAAATAAATTCCGGTAGGGAATTGTTGCATATTGATTTCTCCTTCATTTGAGTTTAATTTTATCTCTGACAATATCTTTCCGGCTAGATCAAGGATTTTTACATTTTCAATAGTGTGATTGTTTCTAATGTAAAGATTGTCTTTGACAGGATTGGGATAGAATGAGAGTTCATTGGTCATGGTATTGTCTTCTACGGCCAGTGATGAATCGTAAATAAACAGATTGAACCCTGCGTTTTGTGGCATATCCAATCCATCTTCCCTGAAAATTGCCCATTTATTTTCACTGGTGCTGTAAAATACACCTAAAGGGGATTTAACATCAACGCTTGCTCCATCGGATCCATATATATGGGAAACAAAAAAAATAGCATCAGGTTGATTGTTCAGTAAAGGGTGATCTACAAATGTAGCGCTGACAGAGATATTGCCTGCGGTGGAAATATGACGCGCGTTCTGTACCCCGATCCCGCTTACCAATACAAAAAAAGCGGCTCCTTGTGGTATCCCCGTGAAAGTTTCGTCATAGATATACCAGGTATCGGTAGCATATTCAAATCCGTACATTGTGTTATTGACCACCTCGTTGGGATTCCAATAAGTCTGAACTCCCAGAAATGCCTGCGGATTTCCGGTTATGCCCGGATAGTCAAATTCAAGGTAGTTGCTTACGGGGGTAATGGTTGATGAAGCTATTGTAAATACTTCATCATCCTGGGCTATATATACGTTATATGAACGGTTAGGTAAGGCAGACGACAAATCTTCATTGTAAATTGCCCACTTGTTTTCAGTAAAGCTGTAAAATACACCTGAGTTTTTATTGTTCCATTCCCCTGCACCTCCGGAAGGATTCCAGTTGTGGGTGACCAGTAATTTTGCATCCGGATTGCCATTCAAAAGCGGATGATTCAAAAATGTATATCCATCTATAATGCTTTCAGGAGTTGCCTTGTGTATAAAAATACGATTTTGCGAATATGCCATGCTCATCAGCATCAGGCACAGAGTAATGATAAAATTTTTCATAATAATTATTTTTTGATAATTTTGAAGGTTTCTGAAGAGGTTTTCACGATATAGTTTCCGGCAGGTACATGCTCAAGGCTAATTGTTCCGTTATCAGCATTGATGCTTTGTTTAGCTGCGAGCTTACCGTTTAAGTCAAATATTTTTACTTCTCCGATGATTTTGTCGCTTTGCATATTCAATACATTTTTAACAGGATTGGGATAAATAAAAGTTTTTGCAGTAAAATCATTCACACCCATAATTGTATTGTCTCTCAATACCAAATGGTAAACAGAACTTGGTTGCAACGTATATGCAATTGTATTGCCTGCAATGTTTTCTATGGGTGCCTGTGGGGTTATGGCTCCATTGTTTGCAGGTAACAAAGCATAGACCGAAGCAGACTGGTAATTGGCAACCTCTGTATCGATGCTGATGTTTACATTTT
>CAZKOC010000393.1:0-2090 GCA_964554275.1 uncultured Weeksellaceae bacterium | reverse complement strand
TGGTAAAATTATCCGCTATAAAAAATTTATTGAATAAAATTTAAACAGGCTCTAAATATATACAAATTAAATCCATAAATTTGTTCGGCAAAAAGCAATGCCACTTTCCGATAAAATTATTCAGGATGCCATTACATTTGATGATGTACTTTTGGTTCCTTCCTATTCAGAGGTTTTACCTTCACAGGTTTCGCTCAAAACAAGGCTTACAGACAAAATAGAGTTAAACATTCCTTTGGTTTCCGCTGCTATGGATACTGTTTCCGAAGCCAGACTGGCAATCTCCCTGGCGAGAGAAGGCGGACTCTCTTTCATTCATAAAAATATGTCGATTGAGGAACAGGCAAGTGAAATTGACGGTGTCAAACGTTCCGAAAGCGGGATGATTTCAGATCCGATAACGCTCCGCCGTCATCATAAGCTGAAAGATGCCGAACAACTTATGCAGCGTTACCGGATTTCAGGTTTACCTGTAGTGGAAAATGATAAAACCTTGGTGGGAATTATTACCAATCGTGATATTCGTTACCAGACTGATATGGAACAGCTGGTAGAGGATGTGATGACCAAAGAAAATCTAATCACTTCAGACATCAATACCGATCTGCATAAAGCAAAGGATATTTTACTCAGGAATCGTGTAGAAAAACTCCCGATAGTCGATGAATCCTATAAATTGATTGGTTTAATTACCATAAAGGACATTGACAACTTAAGTGAATTCCCTAACGCGTGCAAAGATAACCAGGGAAGGCTGAGAGTTGGAGCAGGTGTCGGTGTCGGAGCAGAAACGATGGAAAGAGTACAGGCGCTTATCAGTAAAGGAGTAGATATCATAGCTTTGGATTCCGCTCACGGACATTCAAAAGGTGTAATTGACAAGGTAAGAGAAGTAAGAAATGCTTTTCCTAATCTGGATATTGTCGGAGGAAACATCGTGACCGGACTGGCTGCAAAAGATTTGATTGATGCCGGAGCCAATGTCTTGAAAGTAGGGGTCGGACCGGGTTCAATTTGTACTACACGTGTCGTAGCCGGAGTTGGAGTCCCGCAGCTTTCCGCCATTTATGATGTGTACGAATATGCTCATACCAAAAATGTTTCGATCATTGCAGACGGAGGAATTAAGCTTTCAGGTGACATCGTAAAAGCCATTGCATCAGGAGCCCACTGCGTGATGGTCGGCAGCTTGTTTGCCGGAACAGATGAAGCTCCGGGAGAGGAAATTATTTATCAGGGAAGAAAATTCAAAACTTATCAGGGAATGGGATCGCTTTCTGCAATGAAGCGGGGAAGCAAAGACAGATATTTCCAATCCGATGCAAAAAAATTAGTTCCGGAAGGGATCGAAGGAAGAGTTCCTTACAAAGGATCACTTTCAGAGGTTGTCTATCAGCTATGTGGCGGGTTACGTGCCGGAATGGGGTATTGCGGAACTCCTGACATCGAATCCTTAATTAAAAACGGTAAAATGGTGAAAATCACCAATGCCGGATTAAATGAAAGTCACCCGCACGATGTGGTAATTACCAAGGAAGCTCCGAATTACTCAAATTAAATTCAGCTTATAAAATAAAATGGTGGCTCCGGAAAACCGTAAGCCACCATTTTTGTATATAGTGTATTAATCTATTCAATTTAAAACTGCCAGCCTGCAGTAACAAGGAACATTCCTCTGTTGTCTTTCACGTCTGCTACGTAATTATAGTCAGAATAAAGAGGCAGTGTGGCATAATATACAAAATCATCACTTATATCATAATCCACATAGTCGGCGTAGCCAAATACATATTTATATTTTTGTGTCTGAAACTGATATGCCGCATCTAAATAAAACCCCCCAAAATCATATCCCGCACCTACACTGAACCGATTGATGTCACCGCGGAATGCCTGTGAAAAATTCTGGGAAGCAGAATTTCCCGTACCCAAATCGGCAGATAATGAAATTTCATCATAAGGTGTTTGGATGAAATTGTACCCTGCTCTTAATTTGAATTTATCTAATCTGAATTCGCCTCCTACTCTGAATTCGCTGTTATTTTTCAGGTAATCATCAAGAAAGTTGTTTATATTTTGAAAATCTCCTG
>CAZKOC010000392.1:0-2093 GCA_964554275.1 uncultured Weeksellaceae bacterium | reverse complement strand
TCCTGCGTGTTTGTACAACCGTTATTGGTTTCCGTTACCGTCAATAAATAGATGCCGACAGGTGATGAATCCCAATTTATCTCAACCCGGTTTCCGGAAGCCGTCATCGGTGTGATGGTTCCCGCAAAAGGCCCGGATGTGATCTGCCAGATGTAGGTAGAACCGGTAGAACCGTTTCCGTTGTTTTCGGATAGATCAACCGCGAAATGTTTGATTGAGCCTACACACAGCGTTTCTTGCCCCCAGACTATGACCGCTCCGAAGAGCAGCACAGCCAGAGCAATTTTATAAATAGCTTGTATGTAGTTCTGGAAAAGCATAGTTTATTGGGGTTATAAATTATAGCATTTCTATCGGCGAGATGGTTGGCCCTTCTCCAACTTCAAATGTAATTGTAGTGACAGTCAGATCAGTATCCGGCGTAGAACATGTAAATGCGTTACCATTAGGTTGTGAAGTCACAAATGATGCTCCCGTTACAGTAAAAGTGATAATCCCCGTTAATCCAGTGGTATTTACTGTTACAGTTGCAGTTCCACCTGTCCCGATTGGAACCGGAGAAGCGGGTGTGCCAACTGCACTTCCTGACAAAGTGTAAGTTACAGTTGACTCAGGCATACCTGTAACAGTAATTTCCACGTCAGATCCGTCACAGATAAACGCATTGTCAACAGCCAATGCAGTAACATCCGGTTTTACTACAGAAACATTGATGGTCGTTACATCTCCGGTTGTATCGTCACAATCATTGAATTCAGTCGCGGTAACTATATAATCGTTTACCCCATTCCAGGTAACAGTAGCCTGGTTAGAGTTGTTGGTATTGGGAGCGGGCCCGTCAGTATCATTTCCTGCAAGTACAGTTGCACCATTGTCAACTGCCCACGCATACCATGAACCAGCTGTTCCGTCTGGCGATTCACCTCCATTTAAAGGATCGACATCCACATGGAAATTGGAGGCAGGAGTGTCATAACATACATACCAAGTACTTTGTGCATTTACAATATACAATGCCAGTGTAAAGAAGGCAGCTGCAAAGATTTTTAAAGTTGAATTTTTCATATTTTTCGGTTTTCTATTTATTAATTAAGTTCGATATCAGAAATACTTACGGTTGAGTCCGGTTCTATTTCAAAAGTTATTGTGACAGAACAACCGGGATTGATCTTGTCTCTGATGATTACGGTGTAAATCATGGCAGTAGTCAGATCTGGTAATACCCAGGGAGTTAAATGATTGGTAAACGCGCCTCCATTTATACTTCTTTCGTACTGCCCCGAACCATTTTCTACCGGAATCCTTATTTTTGCAGGGATCTTACACATGGAGTAGGTAGGAGGATCATCGTATCTTTCAACATCAATTATGGATATTGGAGTATAATGAGCGCCTAAATCAGCACAACCGATCGTATTATTGTTTTGGTTAATGTATGTCCAGTCTGCCGCTGCATAGGTTACCTTAGGAGCTATTGCGTTAGGATTTCGTCTGTAGGTGTAGCCGACGACATTGTTACTTTCAATCATGTTGTCTATTACAGTAGTACTGTTTTTTAATAATTCGAATTCATCTTGGGCATTGAATCCCATGGAAGTATTGGTGGTTGTTTGGTTGGCGGCTATCCCCGGACAAAGACAACTGTTGCTGCTTCCGTCATTTGCTAAAACAACAAAAACAAAGGTAGATTGTGCAGAGATTACACCTATTAAAGGAGTGGTAGTGCTGGTTGCTCCGGGTCTGGCATATTTCTTTAATTCATATACCCCGGTTAGGGTAATAGGATTAGTAGTTGGATTGTATAGCTCAACTACACCATAATTTCCGCTTTGGCAGTCATAAATTTCAGAAATAAATATTTCACCGCTGGAATTAGAACAAGTGGACGCAACCACATCAAAGTCAATTGAATTCCAACTTTGAGCAGTAGCCAACAGACAAGCGAAAAGACATAAAAGAGATATAACTTTTTTCAAAGGCGGATGAATTCAAGAATGCAAATGTAGTATGTAATTTAATACGTTTAACAGGTTGATAAAAAATTAATTATTAATAAATTATCAATTATTTGTTTCCTTCAATTCTTTGATGAT
>CAZKOC010000391.1:0-2098 GCA_964554275.1 uncultured Weeksellaceae bacterium | reverse complement strand
TGCCCATTTCCATAAGGTATTTTTTCATATCCCGGGTTTCATTGTATTCCAAAATGGAATTGTCTCCACTTACAATTACAAAACTAATTTTCCCGTTTTTGTATAATTCATAAGCGGCTTCCATCCTGTTTTTGAAAAATTGATTCACGCCTCCTCCGCGGGCACGTTTACTCGTTCCCAGAACCAGTCCTGTAGGATTATAAGGAATTTCTTCAACATTCTGAAATGTCAGACCTTCGGCGGATTTCCTGACCCAATGGCTCGACAGCAAAACTGTTGAAGTGAGTACTACCAGCAATGCCAGACACAATTTCCAAAAACGCCTAATGAATGTTTTCATCTGCCCGTTCAATTAATCTTTCCGACAAGGATTTCGATGTTTTCGCTCCAAGTTGTTTGATTTTCTCCGCGCTTCTAACAAGGTTACCACGGCCTTCCGTAAGCTTGTTCATGGCTTCTGAATAGCTTCTCTTGCTCTCATCCATCTTTTGGCCGATTTTAATCAAATCTTCAGTAAAACCTACAAATTTATCATATAAAGCGCCGCTCTGCCTTGCAATTTCCATAGCATTGCGGTTTTGATGCTCAAATTTCCATATACTCGAAATAGTACGTAATGTTGCTAAAAGTGTGGAAGGAGAAACGATCACTATATTCCGTTCAAAAGCATCATTGAAAATTTCAGGATCCGACTGGACAGTCGCTGTGAAAGCACTCTCTATTGGAATAAACAACAATACAAAATCCAAAGTATGAATATCATAAATATTCTGGTATTGTTTTTCTGAAAGTGATTTGATGTGCGTCCTCACCGAATTAATATGTTCTTTCAGGTAACGCGGCTTTTGGGCTTCATCCTCTTCGTTAAAATACCGTTCAAATGCAACAAGCGAAACTTTGGAATCTATGACAATGGATTTATTTTCAGGTAAATTGATCACAACATCGGGCTGGATTCTCCGGTTATCTTCTGTGGCATAACTTTTTTGAAGGAAATATTCCCTGTCACGTTCCAGTCCGCTTCTTTCCAAAATTCTTTCCAGTATAACCTCACCCCAGTTTCCCTGCATTTTTTGGTCGCCTTTCAGTGCCTTGGTCAGATTATGTGCTTCCTGGTTGATCCGTTCGTTGAGCTTAGATAAATCTTCTATTTGCTGTTTTAACGATGCGTTTTTTTCTAAAGTATCTTTGTGGCTCGCTTCGACTTTGGTTTCAAAATCTTTGATTTTTTCCCGTAACGGATTCAAAACAATTTCCATATTCAATTTGTTTTGCTGAGTAAATTTTTCAGATTTTTCATCTAAAATTTTCTGAGCCAGATTTTCAAATTCCTTTTGAAATCGTTGATTCAATTGTTCTATTTCAGCTTTGTGGTCTTCCAATCTTTTCAACAAGGAAGAATTTTCAGTTTGCTGCTGAGCCAGTTCTACCGCAAATTTTTCCTTTTCGAATTCGGAAGAACTCAATTTTATCTCTAATTTTTCCAATGATCTTTGCGATTCAGATTTTAATTCAATCAGGGAATGGTTGAGTGATTTTTCCCTTTCCAAAGCCCCATTTAAAATGGCTTTCCCTTTGAGGGAGGATAAATAATATCCCAAAAAACCAAAGCCTGCCGATAAAATCAATAACAATAAAATCCAATACAAAATTTCCATTCAGTAAAATTATGAATTGTTGATGATTAATTTTAATTATGGAGAATTGTTTTTTCTCATCGGGGAGATAATGCTATTTAGATTGCTTCGTTCCTCGCAATGACATCCCTGGATCACAATAACATTACTGCGTCATTACGAATTTGAGATTAAGAAGGGAACTGAAAGTTCGGTAATTAAGTATGAATGACGAAGTAATCTCTTTTATTTATGGATTGCTTCATTACACTGCGTTTCATTCGCAATGACATATCCTCGGTGGCAATCCACGTCATTACTAGAAGTGAAGTATGAACGACCAAGTAATCCTTTCCATGTTACGGATTGCTTCGTTCCTCGCAATGACATAGTGGTACGACAAAAATGTATAAAATATTCTCGCCTTTCAATTATAAAAAATGATTACCTTTAAATTGTAATTAAACAATCTGCCTTAATGG
>CAZKOC010000390.1:0-2107 GCA_964554275.1 uncultured Weeksellaceae bacterium | reverse complement strand
ACCATTCAGTGTTTGACGGAGACCCTGACAATCACAATCCTAACATAACCTTATTGCCTGGGATAGTAGCAAGGAATAGTGCTGAACTTAATGCTGGTTTGGAAAACAGAGCAAATGAAGCTTTGGACATTTGGAATAGTAAACAAACTAACAAATGGGGAGATTTCAGTCCGTGGGGACCCGGGCTGATAGCTGCGGGAAAACGGTTTGAGTTTTTAAAACCAGTTGGAGCTCTTGGTTCACAACGAGGCTCATCATTTGCCTCTGTAATTTTAGATAAAACTTTACCTATAAAATCACCTGTAAGACTACCATCTCCAGTAATTAATAAGGCGGGTATGCGAATGGCATATACAACATCTGTAGGAAAATTTGCAGGTCGTTGGGTTCCGTTTGTTGGTTGGGGAATTACTGCATACGACATTACGACAGAAGTATTTATCCCAATGTCAGAGGGAGCTGCTTTATACCATCAGTCCAATGAAAATTCAGGTAATTGGATTTATAATTTACCACATTAAATTACTTTTATGCAAGAGGAAATTTTAAGTAAAATAATAAAACTGATTGAGGGCAAAATGGGTAAATATAAGAAGCCCATAACCCGGGAAACCTGCCTTGAAAAAGATTTAGGTATTACCGGTGATGATGCAGTAGAGCTTCTTTTAGAGTACAGTAAAAAGTTTAGTGTTGATGTATCTAACTTTATGGCAGCAGATTATTTTGAGGGGGAGGGTATACAAATGGATATAATTAATCCAATAATTAGGTTGATAACAGGAAAGAAAAAGAAGGAAGTAATTAAAAAGGAGTTAACCGTAGGTGATCTAGAAAAGGGAGTAGGTGTGGGACGTTTAGATGAAGAAGTTATCAACGGATAAGATTTTAGTCCATAACAAGAGTGAAGAAGATTTTAAGGAAGAACCGGTACTGAAGAAGAAAACGAAAACAATATTGATAAACATTAAATTCTTTAGATAATGAAAGATTACCCATTAAAAGATATAGAGTACTTTGATTTGGTTGATTTTATCAATAGAGTAGAACGCTCATTTAATATTAAGCTTGAAGATAATGAGCTAAGTACATTATCTACCGTAGGGGAGATTTGTGCTCATATTGTCAACAAGATTGAGTTAGAGGATACGCATGATTGTACATCACAACAGGCATTTTATAAGTTGCGGGAATCTGTATCAAAAGTATTGCAAATTGATAAAAGGAGTATTGCACCTCAAACACTTTTAACGGATATTCTACCAAAATCCAACAGACGTTCGATGGTAAAACAAATAGAAGCTAATTTAGGATTTGATATCTATGTATTACGTGCCCCTTATTGGGTGTCGGTTATACTTGCAGCTACATTCGTTGCTTCATTAATTATTCTGTTTTTCAATTGGAAAATTGGAGTTGTAGGAGTAATAATTTCTATTATTTGGTTTAAAATGAATCTCCTGGTAGCTAATGTATTGGATATGAAAACTGTAGGAGAAGTTGCCCAACGAATGACAATTGAAAATTATATTAAGTCAAGAAGAAATCCCAATACTTTTAATAAGAAAGAGTTAGAAGGAATTTTGATGAATTTGGTTAAAGAAGAGGTATTATATCAGAAGTGTTGATTTGAAACAAATAAAATTGATTTTCAGTAACTTAAAAAATATGGTAGAAGAAAAACGAAACAGCCAAAAGGTTGTTTCGTGGTAACGTATCAGAAGTGTTGATATAAAAGTTTAAAGAAATTAAAATTGATTTTCAGTAATTTAGAAAATATGACAGAGTAAAAAAACAACTTTCGTTTTTTTTATTTTCGATTAATTTAAACGTATCAAAATGAACAGGAAACCCATTATGTGCTGCAAATGTAAAGATGAACAAAGCCCCATGGTAAAGAATGGAAAAACATCATCCGAGAACAACGCTATAAATGTAAATGCTGTAATGAGAATTTTTTTGTGGGGCTGAGAAAATAGAATGGTTCATATTTCTCCCTAAACTCTTATTCCTTCAACATTTCCATGTGGGGCAAATCATCTTCGAGGTATTCTTCCGAAACCTGTTCAAAACCAAATTTTTCATAAAAATTTTTGAGGTAAGATTGCGC
>CAZKOC010000389.1:0-2114 GCA_964554275.1 uncultured Weeksellaceae bacterium | reverse complement strand
TAATGAAAAAAGGTATTCATCCGGAAAATTATCGTTTAGTAGCGTTTAAAGATATGAGCAATGACGAAACATTTATAACTCGTTCTGCTGCTGACACTCGTGATACTATTGAAATCGATGGTGTTGAGTATCCATTGGTAAAAATGGAGATTTCAAGTACATCTCACCCTTTCTATACAGGAAAACAAAAATTAGTGGATACCGCAGGTCGTATCGACAAATTCAAAAATAAGTATTCAAAATTCCAAAAATAAGATTTTGATTTGTTCATAATAAAAAAGTCCCGGATCCGGGACTTTTTTATGGAGTTTATTCTCCGGGATATCTGCCATATATTTTTTTGTATAAATCTTTGTATTTTTCAAGAATTACTTTCCGTTTCAATTTGAGGGTAGGAGTGAGCTGGCCTCCGTCAACGGACCATTCATCCGACGTAAGCTCAAATCTTTTTACCTGTTCCCAGTTCCCTAATGATTTATTGTGACCGTCTATTTCGTTTTGGATCAATTTTATAACATTTTCATCTTTTACGATTTCTGTTTTTGCGTCAGGCAAACTAATTCCTTCTGTTTTCGCCCATGCTTTCAAATTATCAAAACTGGGTTGTATAAATGCAGACGGCATTTTTTCACCTTCGCCTATTATCATAATCTGCTCTATAAATCGTGATTGTTTAAAATCGTTTTCAACCATTTGCGGGGCGATGTATTTTCCTCCTGATGTTTTGAAGATTTCCTTCTTTCTGTCGGTGATTTTTAAATTTCCATTATGCAATTCCCCTATATCTCCTGTCTTGAAATACCCGTCAACGGTCATCACTTCCTGCGTCATTTCAGGTTTGTTGTAATACCCGAGCATCACGTTTGGTCCTTTGATAAGGATTTCCCCGTCTTCTGCTATTTTGATTTCGACTCCGTCAATAGGCTTTCCTACCATCCCGATTCCGAATCCTGATTTTTCCATGGCATTTACGGAAATTACAGGAGAAGTTTCTGTGAGCCCGTATCCTTCCAAAATAGGAATTCCCGCACCCCAGAACATTCTGTTGAGTCTCGGCGAAAGCGCAGCGCTTCCCGAAACCATGCAGGTTAAATTCCCTCCGACACCTTCACGCCATTTTTTGAAAACGATAGCGTCCGCAATTTTATGTTTGATTGTCCACATAAAATCATGGTTGCCGAAAGGTTCGTAATTTTCAACCAGTTTCAGAGCCCACATAAAAATTTTGGTTTTTATGCCACCGGCAGAAGCGCCTTTATCATATATTTTTGCATAAACTTTTTCAACCAACCGGGGAACGACCGTCATTACATCCGGATGCACTTCTTTTAAGTTATCGCCGATCGTTTCCATATTTTCAGCATAGTAAATCCCGATTCCGTTGTACAGATACAAATAAATCAACATACGTTCAAATATGTGGCAAAGGGGTAAAAAGCTGAGTGCTTTGGGTTGTTCCGATGGAAATTTAGGAACCCTCGGATTACTGGACATCACATTGGAAACTATATTTTTATGGCTCAGCATAACCCCCTTCGGGCTTCCCGTAGTTCCTGAGGTATATATAATAGTCACTAAATCGTCAGGTTTTACCTGCTGTTTTACAGCTTCAACTTCATGCTGGTTTGCATCGTCAATACCCATATCCAGGATTTCTGTCCAGTTGGGAGCCCCTTCAACTTTGTCAAAACTATAAATAGAGACCAACGACGGGACCTTTTCCTTGACAGATGAAATTTTATGAAAAAGATCAGCATCTGAAACAAAAGCAAGTTTTACTTCCGAATCGTTAAAAATATATTGGAAATCATTGGGTGAAATGGTCGGATAAACCGGAACACTTATACACCCGATTTGTTGTAAACCAATGTCCAATATATTCCATTCCGTACGATTGGTAGAGGATGCAATGGCGATTTTATCTCCATGTTTTATTCCCAGTTTCAAAAAACCACGGCTGACCATATTGGCTTTATTGGCAAATTCCTCGGTAGAAATCTTTTGCCATTCACCGTGTTTTTTCATTACAATACTGTCTTCTCGCGGGCTGTTTTTTAACTGGTATTCTAAAAAATCAAAAAGTCTTGATATTTCCATATATAATTCTATATAGC
>CAZKOC010000388.1:0-2115 GCA_964554275.1 uncultured Weeksellaceae bacterium | reverse complement strand
CCTGAAAATAAGTAACCTGTTTCCCTAAATCTATTTGTATATTTCTGATTGCGCCATTCAGTGTTTCGGGCGAAGTCACAAATAAGTTTGCCGGATAGATATTAATTTTATCTAAAGAATTAATTTTCCTTCCGCTTGGCGGGTCAAAAGTTTCAATTTCTTCAATTTCATCCCCAAAGAAATGGATCCGAACCGCCTGATCCGAATAAGCCGGAAAGACATCAAGCGTGTCACCTTTCACACGGAAATTCCCTCGTTGAAACTCTGCTTCCGTTCGAGAATAAAGCGAGCTCACAAACTTTTGAAGCAATTTTGTTCTTGCCACCGTTTGTCCTGTATGCACCTCCACCACATTTTTATGAAACTCACTCGGATTCCCAATCCCGTACAAACATGAGACAGAAGCTACCACCAATACATCACGCCGTCCTGAAAGGAGGGAAGAAGAAGTACTCAATCGCAGTTTTTCAATTTCCTGGTTGATGGACAAATCTTTTTCTATATAAAGCCCTGATGACGGTATATACGCCTCGGGTTGATAATAATCATAGTAAGAAACAAAATATTCCACCGCATTTTCCGGAAAGAATTCCTTGAATTCCATGTACAATTGAGCAGCCAATGTTTTGTTATGTGCCAGAACTAATGTCGGTTTTTGAACTTCCTGTACCACATTGGCTACCGTAAAAGTTTTTCCCGAACCCGTAACACCCAAAAGCGTCTGGTATTTGTCACCGGATTCGATTCCGCTGACCAAAGAATTAATTGCTCCCGGCTGGTCTCCTGTTGGTTGAAATTCGGAGTGAATTTTAAATTGCATGGATTGAATTCAAGAAATAAAATAACGTGTAAAGTTACCAATTCTGATTGGAAAATTTTGTCATCTTATTTCTAAATTGATTTATATATTCTTTTCAGCAAATACGGCAATTGCCGTATTGCATTATTGATGTAAAAAATTGAGATTTGATGTTGTAAAAAGTATAATGAATATGTTATTAAGGAATTTATTTGTTAGTATTCAAAAGCGACTTTTCGTTTTGTCACTATTAAATGTTTTTATAGTACAGGCTCAGAGCAATATAGAATTTACCCAAGGTACAAAAGAGTATGGTGCGGGTAACTATACTAAGGCGTTGGAATGGTATGAGCAGGCTGCTGAAAAGGGCGATGCCAATAGCATGTACAATCTTGGCTGGATGTATGAAAACGGTGAAGGGACGGATGTAAATAGCCCTAAAGCCATGGAATGGTATAGGAAAGCCATTGCAAAGGGGCATACTGATGCTATGCTTGCCTTAGGTATTATTTATTTTAATGCCGATATGGATCAGGAAGCCGAAAATTGCCTTAAAATGGCTGCCGATAATAGCAATACAAATGCGTACAGTGTGTTGGGGTTTTTCTATTTCCTGGGGGAACGATATGAAGAAGCTGTGCCTTGGTTAAAAATGGCGGCAGAAGAAAACAATCCAGAAGCCCTGTATATGCTTGGAGAAATATATGAAAACGGCTATGAAGTAATACAAGATGAAAATAAGGCTCTGCAATACTACGAAAAAGCGGCAGGTCTGGGTTATGATGAAGCCATTGAGAAGCTTAACGGCAATTGAGAATATATCATCGGAATCTACATTTCCTAACATTCATTATATTAGTGTAAACTGGTCGCAATGAAAATTAAGATACGAGAATCTTACAAAGACTTAGCTTTTTCCCAAAGCGCATCCTGTTCGGTCAAAGTCAGTTCAGATATATTTTTTCCTTGTTCGCCGGCAAGTATTTCTATCTGCTGAAACCGGGAAATGAATTTTTTATTGGTGCGTTCCAGTGCATCCTCAGGATTGATTCCTGTAAACCTTGCGTAATTAATAAGAGAAAATAAAACATCACCAAATTCCTGTTCACGTTTGTTTTTATCGGTTTCAGCTTTGAATTCATTGATTTCTTCCTGAACCTTTGCCCAGGTATCTTCCGAATTTTCAAATTCAAATCCTACACCTTTCACCTTCTCCTGTATGCGATAAGCCTTTACCATCGCAGGAAGCGATTGGGGAACTCCTTCCAGAACTGATTTTTTACCTTCTTTGAGTTTGAGTTTCTCCCAATTTTGTT
>CAZKOC010000387.1:0-2117 GCA_964554275.1 uncultured Weeksellaceae bacterium | reverse complement strand
ATTGCCATTACCAAATCTAAACTTGATTCTTTGAGTTTACTTGTGGCAAAAGGAGAATTGACTTTCAAAGAAATAGCATTCCGATATTCAGTTGACAAATATACCAAATACAATGGAGGAAGACTGACCGATAACCAAACCGGTGAAGACCGTCTCGAACGTTCCAAATTACCTGCCAAAACATTAGTAGCAATTACAGGAATCGATGAAGGGGAAATTTCAAGTACTTTTGAAGATGAATTTGACCGGCGCCCGGTTTTGAAAATTGTACAATTGAACAGAGTTGTTCCTGCACACAAAGTGAATTATGAAACGGATTATTCCCGTCTTAAAAATATGACCATCAATACCAAAAGACAGGAGATATTGATGAAATGGGTGAGTGAACAAATTCCTGATACATTCATAAAAGTCGATGAGGAATATGATAATTGTGAATTCAAATTAAACTGGAAAAAAGCAGAATAAAAACTCATTATAAGAAATAAAAAACGCATCTGTTTTATAGATGCGTTTTTTATTGGATTATATTCTGAAAATCTAATTACTGAAAAAACTATCCACAAATTCAAACTTATCAAAAGCCTGTAAATCGTTCATGCCTTCGCCTACGCCGATGTATTTTACAGGAATCTGAAATTGATCGGAAATCCCGATAACAACACCACCTTTTGCAGTTCCGTCCAGTTTGGTTACGGCAAGTGCAGAAACTTCAGTTGCCTGCGTAAATTGCTTTGCCTGTTCAAACGCATTTTGTCCGGTAGAGCCATCTAAAACCAATAGTACTTCATGCGGCGCATTCGGATAGACCTTTTGCATCACACGTTTGATTTTTGAAAGTTCATTCATTAAATTTACTTTGTTGTGCAAACGGCCTGCCGTATCAATCAAAACCACATCCGCGCCCTGGGCTTTTGCTGATTGTAAGGTATCAAAAGCAACAGAAGCAGGGTCGGAGCCCATGCCTTGCTTTACAATCGTCACACCTACACGTTCGGACCAGATGACCAATTGTTCAACGGCGGCGGCACGGAAAGTGTCAGCGGCACCCAAAACAACTTTTTTGCCTTTTTGTTTGAACTGATGTGCAAGCTTCCCAATGGTTGTGGTTTTTCCCACGCCATTTACGCCAACAACCATGATTACATAAGGTTCATTTTGTTGGGGTATTTCAAATCCTTTGGTTTGTTCCGTGTTATTTTCAGAAAGCAGAGCTGCAATTTCTTCCCGTAAAATGACGTTGAGCTCATTTGTATTTACATATTTATCTCTCGCGACACGTTCTTCAATTCTCTTGATGATTTTCAAAGTAGTCTCCACGCCTACGTCGGAGGTGATAAGAACTTCTTCCAAGTCATCCAGGACTTCATCATCTACTTTAGATTTTCCAGCAACGGAACGACTAAGCTTATCAAAAAATGATTGTTTTGATTTTTCTAATCCTTCGTCTAATTTTTCCTTACTTTCTTTACCAAGAATTTTTTTGAACCAGCTCACTTTCGAGTATTTAAACGCAAAAATACGCTATTTTTAGTTTATGGTTTTGATAATTCAAACAAATATAAAGGATTGATAATACCGTACATTTCTTTTTCAGATTCAGTAAAGTATTTTTCCGAATGAATTATTTTTACGTGGAATCCTGCATTCTCAAAGCGTTTACTTATATCTGTTCCATAATACCTGACGTGATCCCATTGCCCGAAGTGTTTCCTTCTTTCTTTAGGGGAAATGATGGAACAATCTTCATAAGTCGGCGCATTATTTTCCAAAATGGGCACGCTGATGATGGCAGTACCGCCTTTTTTGAGTAAAAGGAATAAATTATCAATGGCGGTTTTATCATCAACTATATGTTCCAATACATGGTTACAGATAATAAAATCATATTTTTCAGGCTCTAAATTTTCATTTAATAAATCAAAGTCTTTGGTCAGAGGCATATAATCGTAACCCGGTTCAAATTTATCGACTGGGAAATATTGAATATCTCGAATATTTTTAAATTTTTCATAGAAACAATATTCAGGAGAAATGTGAAGTAAGCTGATTCCTTTCTTCTCAAATAAATCAGTGTTAGATTGAATATAATGCCAGATAAACCTGTGTCGCTCTCT
>CAZKOC010000386.1:0-2120 GCA_964554275.1 uncultured Weeksellaceae bacterium | reverse complement strand
TCATAGAATTCTTTTTCTAAATTTCTATTAGGGTTTTGTTTCCATTTTGAATAAGCGAGATTGTCGATAATATTGGCATTTAGATTTTTATTGTTTAATGCAATGGAATCTTTTAAAAGTTCAGATAAAATATCGCCTGATTTTTTATATTCGCCAAGATAGGTATGAGAAACGGCAATATTGTTTAAACAAATTTTTTCGCTTAAAGAATTTTTGTCTGTTTTTAATGCTTTGTTATACCAATATATTGCTTCATTATAATTTGTTTGTAAATAAGATGATATTGCTAAACAATTATAAATTGATGATTTAAAAGAAATATTTTCTTTGTTTTCAATATATCTGAGAGCATTTATTGCTGTTATTTCAGAACCTGAATAATCTCCTTGGTTAGATTGGATAATTGCCATATTACCCAGAATTTTTGAAATGTTGACGCTGTCGTTTATTTCTAAAAAATATTCTTTGGAAATATTGTAATAATAGTAGGCTGAATCTTCCCGGTTTTCAATTAAATTCAGATAGCCCAAAATAGAATTTGCTTTTCCCGTATAATAATTATTTTTGGTTTGTAGAGATAAGTTTTGAAGCAAATTCCCATCAAATTTGGCACTATCAATCTGATTTTTTTCGATATATTGCATTATTCTTTGAAGAGATTCTTTGAATTGGACAGAGTCGTTATTAGTTTCAACATTCAAAAATATTGAAGCGGAAGAATCTTTATCAGAACAAGATTTAATAAAAAACAGAATAAGTAATAGAAAATAGAGGCACGAAATTTTGTTGAGTTTCATACCTCTAAAATAAGACAATTCTTAGTTTGTTAAAATAAAATTTGCTTAAGGCTTTATAGGAGTTTGTCCTTGTTCTCCTCCCGTATCTCTATCCGTAGAATCATTATTTTCCGACGGAATGCTGTCTCCGTCTTTTCCGTAATAGGAATTGTTTTTCTCGGCAATTGCCGGGATGAAGTCGGGATCTTCATTGTCTAAACAGGATGTTACTCCAATAACAGATAGGATTATTCCCATTAATAGAATAGTTCTTTTCATTTTTATAAATTTAGAGTTGTTTTTAAACAGCTAAAATTACAATAAATCAATAACATATTTTTAGGGTTTTATGGGTATTTGAATGGTTTCTCCTCCTGTATCTCTATCCGTAGAGTCATTATTTTCCGGCGGAATGCTATCTCCGTCTTTTCCGTAATACGAATTGTTTTTCTCGGCAATTGCCGGAGTGAAATCAGGATCTTCGTTGTCTAAACAGGAAGTTACTCCAATGACAGACAGGATTATTCCCATCAATAAAATAGTTCTTTTCATTTTTATAAATTTTAAATTTGAAATCAGAATGGAGTAGCCAGGCACAGACCTGGAAAGAGCCTTGCGTAAATGAAAAAAGAAGCGCTTCTTTTTGTTTGGGAAGTGGGCAAGACGATAATTTTCAATTACTTCCCGGTGATTGTAGTTATCAGACTTGCCCAGATTTTAATCCATTTTGTACATTTGTCTCAACTACCACTTGAGCTTATGACGAATTACATGGCAAAGTAAAAACGAAATGCCTGTTGGATGCAGGACAATAACCGAACATGTTTTAGGCATATTTCGGTCACGCTACAGCAGAGGGTTTTGGAATGATTTGTCTGGGATTTGACAATTAAAAACTCAAACTAAAATAACTATGAAAACTCAAAATGATTTTTTTGATGAAGAAAATTATGCTGAAAGGAAAAGATTAACCGAATTGATTTTTGAAAAAGCAAAAAAAGAATCGATGGAAACTGCCAAAACCGCCTTGGCAAATTATATCGAAGATAACTCGTCTCTGAAATTTAAAACTTCAATAAGGATGCATGATCGATATATTCTCGGGGATAAAAAGCAGCCGATTCCGACAATGTTTAGCCTTAATTCAGCGGCGAAATATATCGGATACATAAATTTTGCAGATTTCTGTAATAGTTTTTATTCTGAAGAAAACTCAATTGAGCAAAAATTCCCTGAAGAGGAAATAATTAAAAAAGAAAAATCAATTATCCCAAAAACAAATTTTAGAAAAACAGTTGCCGGAATCGGAGTTACAGCTGCTTTGGGATTGGGTTCTTATTTTGG
>CAZKOC010000385.1:0-2126 GCA_964554275.1 uncultured Weeksellaceae bacterium | reverse complement strand
TGGCATCGTTGCTGAAATTATCGGCAATTACATTGTCAAGAGGCAAATAAATATTCACATCATTTTCATCACATGCTTTCAAAATATTCAATGCCAAATCCAGCTTATCTTCTTCCACCAACGATTTTCCGATGTCTCCGCCTTGCGCTTTTATAAATGTATAAGTCATTCCACCACCGATAATTAAATTATCAATCGCCGGTAAAATATTGTCGATAATCGTAATTTTAGAAGAAACTTTGGCACCGCCTAAAATTGCCGTTACGGGATGTTCGCCTGATTTCAAAACTTTATTTATGGCTTCCAGTTCCTGTTTCATCAGATAACCGAAACATTTCGAATTGGGAAAAAATTCAGCAATTATTGCCGTGGAAGCATGTGCTCGGTGTGCTGTTCCGAATGCATCATTTACATAAATATCACCCAATTTAGAAAGTTGTTCTGCAAAAGATCTATCACCTTTCTCTTCTTCCGGATGAAAACGAACATTCTCTAACAATAGAACTTCTCCTGGTTTCAGATTTTTTGCTTTTTCCTGTGCATCTCTATCCACAACATCATTTGCAACAATAACATTTACGCCTAAAATTTCAGAAACTTTGGAAGCAATATGGTTCAATGAAAATTTATCTTCAAATCCACCTTTCGGCCTTCCAAGGTGTGTCATCAAAATAGCTGAACCACCATCTTTCAAAATCTTTTCAATCGTAGGCTTCGCTGCAACAATTCGAGTATCGTCCGTTACATTCAGGGTTTCATCTTGCGGAACATTAAAATCCACCCGGATCAATGCTTTTTTATCTTTGAAATTAAAATCGTCAATTGTTTTCATTCCTTTGTTTTTTTGGTAACAGCAAAATTAAAAGAATTTGCGAGGCAAGTACAATTTTGTTGTTCACATTTCATATTACATCATTATATATTTTTTAAAATTTAAAAGAAAAGAAAAACTGATGTATATGTAGCGTTGTTCATTTGTTTATAATTATAATTGGAATAATTTTATGGAAAGGTATTTAACAATTTATTATTATTACTTTTGTTTTATAATGAATAATTTAGATATGTTTTCAACAGAATTTAAATATTGTTGATAATTGAAATTGTTGCTATTTTGATGGTTTAGGATTATCAATAACTACGTTGAAAATTTTCGTGCCACAATGAAAAATAATGCTTGCTTTCTATTGGAAATTTTATAATGCAAAAGATAAAATTGAAAAGCAAGTGATTTGGTATAAAAACAATGAAAAGTAATTGCACTTTTATTAACAAAAACTTTACAATTCGTATACATTGATTTATAATTAGTTAAAGATTTTAAGAAAAACAAGTGTTGATAAACTCGAAAAACATGAAAATAGCAATCGGAGCAGACCATGCGGGATTTGAATATAAGCAGAGAATTTCGCAATATCTAACAGATAAAAATATTGAAATTCAGGATTTTGGAACGTTTTCAACAGACTCTGTCGATTTTCCGGATTTTGCTCATCCGACGGCTTCGGCTGTTGAAAACGGAACAGCTGATTTCGGAATTCTAATATGTGGAAGCGGACAAGGCGTAAACATGACGGCAAACAAACACCGGGGCGTTCGTTCTGCGCTTTGCTGGAATACTGACATTGCAAGACTTACAAGACAGCACAATAATGCGAATATCATTGCGCTCCCCGCACGGTTTGTTGCTTTGGAATACGCTATAGAAATGATCGATGTCTTTCTCAACACGGATTTTGAAGGTGGAAGACACGAGAGAAGAGTAGAGAAGATTTCGTGTTAACCTATTTTACGCGCATCGTTTTTTTAAAGATAAAGGTATCTGCAAATTTTTTCAGGCCGTGATGTGATATATAATAATTATATTTTGGAATTAACCGGTTTAGCTCGTAACGTATTTGTCTCAGAAATTTTGATTTACGCAAAGAGGCATCGTATTGGATTTCAGAGGCTGCATTAGAGCCATTGGCTATTGTTGGTAACAGGTTATAAATTCTCAGGTTGTATTCCCAGGCATGTTGAAGTTCACAATCAATAGGGCGCTTCACAACCGGTATACCATTTTTAACTACCTTTTTCAATAACTTTTCCGCACCTTTTCTCGTCCATATGGCTGCAATGGTTGT
>CAZKOC010000384.1:0-2131 GCA_964554275.1 uncultured Weeksellaceae bacterium | reverse complement strand
TTGGTGATATGAGCCTTCCCGCTCAAGCAAAAGTTTTGCGCGCCTTACAAGAAGGCAAAATCACACGTGTGGGCGGAGATAAGGAAATAAAGGTAGATGTCCGCGTGCTCGCCGCTACCAATAAAGATTTGCGAGAAGAAATCGAAGAAGGAAAATTCAGGGAAGATTTATATCACAGGCTGGCGGTAATTGTAATTGAAGTTCCTTCACTCAATACCCGTAAAGAAGATATCGGGGAACTAGTTAATTATTTCGCTGCGCAAATAGCGGAATCTTCAGGAATGCTTGCCAAAGATTTCTCAGATGAAGCCATCAAAATGCTTGAAAAATTGGATTGGACGGGTAACATACGCGAATTGAGAAATGTGGTGGAACGTCTTATAATTCTGGGTGGTAATCCTGTATCTAAAGAAGATGTAGAATTATTTGTGAAGAAATAATTTTGTTTGATACTAAACCAGCTATCCAACACGTTAAAAAATTTATAGTAATTAACAATAAGATTATGAAGAGATTATTAATTCTTTTAAGTTCCGGAATCATGTTGATTTCCTGCGGTAAGAAAGAAACAAATGCGGAAGGAGAGCTTTCAAAAAGTGATATAGAAAACATGGAGGAAACTTCCCGGATCAATTCCGAAAAAATTAAATATGAAGGCTCCTTCAGAGGAAAAATTAAGGGAAAAGAAGTTGAATTAAAATTGAATGGTGATGAATTTGAAATCACCGAAAATGGAAAAAGAACACATGGCAGCTGGTCTAAATTAGACGATGGAACCAGTATAGAACTAGAACCTAAAGGCGGTTCGGTTTCCGTAAAATTCTATGGGTATTCGGACAATGATACCTGGGTAGCTCTTACTGATAGCGCAACTTATCCTCAAAACGAAGAATACCTGAAAAGAATTCCAAATTAATGAAAAAAATTGTACTTCTTTTATTTTCTTTCATTCTGCTTTCTTGTGGAAAAGAGAATAAAACCCGGGAAATTGGCGAACGCTTTTTTGATAATTATTCCAAACGAAAAGAAATCGATAAAATGGTTTCTTTCTATGCCAAAGATTTCCATTACGAAAACATTGGTTTTGAATCCGAAGCTGACGATCCTAGGTTTCTTTATAATGATTTTTACGGATGGGCCGATCAGGGTTTTAAATTCTCAGAGCCTGAAACCGTCAAAGTTGATGAAATTGTAAGTGGTGATTCCACAATCGTTGCCAGAGGAACATTTATGGCGCATAGCTACAATAACAGACTCGTTGAAGAGATGCGTTTTGTAATCTGGCTGGAACTGGACAAAGATTTAAAAATCAAAAAACAAACCGATTGGTTTGATTATCCGATGCAGGAAATCATCGAAGCATTTTACCTGAAACAAAGCATGAAGGTGGAATAGTTTTCAGATCCCTTTAAAAATTTATAAGTCTAAAATTTCGGAGTTTCTTCTGTTGTCCCAAAAAGAAAGTATGTAAATAAAGTTATCCTTTGAGACAAAATAAAACATTGAGAAATTTGATAAAATCAGAACTCTTTTGACGTTACGAAAATCAGTTTCCTGTCCTAAATCATGATTTTTCTCTAAAAGTTTTTTTGAATATTAATTGGACTGATTATGTTCATTCCAATACTCGAAATTTTCCGTCAGTTCTTCAATGGCTTTATTTTCCCATTTTATTTCAAACATTCATCAAAAATTTCGTGAGCTTGCTCTTTGGTTTTAAAATTTCACGATTCTATGTTTTTCACTCGATTGGCTAATTCTATTTTTTGCCATTCGTCCAGTTTGATAATTTTCTCTTCAGCAACAGGATTTAAACCAATTGCTTTCAGAATATCTATAGCCATTTTCAACTGCTTTGAAGAAAGTTTTTTATTGAATCTGAGAATTGTTTCCATTTTAAGGACTTTATACAAAAGTAATGAGAAACGAGCAATTCTTTTTTAGAATTGTAAAATTAAAGTGACAGTACTCGTTCTTAATCAAGGCTTCATTTGTATTGTTCCATTGATTGGATAGAACTTTCCGTCAGGGCGACAAACCATTCCGGAAACTTTTAATGTATCAAAGTCAGACAATAAGGTAACAAAAGTTTTATCAGATTCATACCAGGCAGTCAGTATTGTATGATCAT
>CAZKOC010000383.1:0-2132 GCA_964554275.1 uncultured Weeksellaceae bacterium | reverse complement strand
TAACTTCGGGATTTTGTTTTGTATTAAAAATGCAAAATCCTATTTAAGACTTTTTGCTTTTTGTGATTCTTTGCTTACCGCATTTTTGTCTTCAGTAGCTTTTATTTCAGATTTTTTCGCTGCTGAATTATCTGCTTTAGCTTTCTTTTCTACTTCCGCTCGCTTCTGAGCTTCCAGTTCCTGTACTTTTTTCTGCTCTTTAGCTTGTTGTCCTGTTTTGATATCTTCTTGTGATAAAGCTTTAGCTGACTTCTCCTGAGCAAATAAAACAGGTGCAATAGCCAAACTCATGATTGTGATTATTTTCTTCATAATAAATTGATTTTTTAATTAGACATTTTCAAATCTAGTAATTTATTTTTATAAATAGAAATTAAAATTTGCGAATAGCCTCTTAAAAATAGTTAATGTTTTAAATTCAATGTAAAAAAATCAAAGAGTGACAACATTTCGTCTTCATAGGAGTCATTTGGTTTCCAACAGATTCTACATATTACTAAAGGGATTATTAATTTTTAAATAAAAGCAAGCCTGTAAGCCGGATTCTGTTCCCGATAATCATCGGGACTTTGTCATTTATCTTGTTTCGCCATTGCTGACGAAATCTATCTGCCTACCCCTCGGCAACGGACGGGCAGCCCTTAACTGCCGATATACATGGCATTGCACCGCATAGAGTTTACCTGGTTTCACTACAGCCGAACTGTACTTGCTTTCTGTTGCACTTGTCCTTTTCCGGATTGCTCCGAAACGACGGGTGTTACCCGCTATGCTACCCTGTGGTGTCCGGACTTTCCTCCCCGATAAATCGGAGCGACAAAGCGGCTTGCTTTTGCAAAATTAGTAATAAAAAAAATGCCATCTCAAGAGAAAATTGAGATGGCATTTTTTAAATTGATATTCTGTTATGATTTCTGCTCAGCGGATTTACCTTTCACGGTAATCACTACACCATCTTTCGCTTCATTCAGATCTAATAATAATTTATCTCCTTCTGAAATTTCAGAATTGATAATTTCCTCTGCCATAGGGTCTTCTATATATTTTTGAATTGCGCGTTTCAATGGACGGGCGCCAAAATCCTTATCGAATCCTTTTTCAGCAATGAAATTTTTGGCTACTTCCGTTAGTTGTAACTCGTAACCTAAATCAGACAAACGTTTGTATAATTTATCCAATTCAATATCAATGATGCTGAATATATCTTCTTTTGTAAGTGAATTGAATACAATGATGTCATCAATCCTGTTTAAGAATTCAGGTGCAAATGTTTTTTTCATTGCATTTTCAATAGTGCTTTTGGCACGATCATCTGAACTGTCTTTTTTGGCTGATGTTCCAAATCCTACTCCATCTCCGAATTCTTTCAACTGACGTGTACCTATGTTAGAAGTCAAAATAATAATTGTATTTCTAAAATCAATTTTTCTTCCTAAGCTGTCGGTGATATGCCCATCATCTAAAACTTGCAACAAGATGTTGTAAACATCAGGGTGTGCTTTTTCGATCTCATCCAAAAGAATTACTGAATAAGGTTTTCTGCGAACCGCTTCGGTCAGCTGACCACCTTCTTCATAGCCTACATAACCCGGAGGTGCTCCAATCAGACGTGAAATGGCAAATTTTTCCATGTATTCGCTCATATCAATACGAATCAAAGCGTCGGGAGAATCAAATAATTGCGATGCCAAAACTTTTGCCAATTGGGTCTTACCCACTCCGGTTGTCCCTAAGAAAATGAAAGTACCAATGGGTCTTGCAGGATCTTTAAGCCCGGCGCGGTTACGCTGTATGGCTTTTACAACTTTACCTACCGCTTCATCCTGACCGATGACTTTTCCTTTCATCAGGTCATTCATCTGAGCCAACTTTTTCAATTCTTTCTCTGCAACTCTGTGCACGGGAATTCCACTCATCATAGAAACCACCTCGGCTACATTTTCTTCTGAAACCGTTTCACGATTATCTTTTGAATCCTGCAACCATTCCGCCTGAGCTTTTTTAAGTTGTGATTCGATTTGCTTCTCAGTATCTCTCAATCGGGCCGCTTCTTCGTATTTCTGACTTTTTACGACTTTGGTTTTCTCTTCACGAACCTCTTCCAGTTTATTTTCCAGATCCAAAATCTCTTG
>CAZKOC010000382.1:0-2136 GCA_964554275.1 uncultured Weeksellaceae bacterium | reverse complement strand
TGCTGATCACCATATTGGCAATGTTCCGATGGACGAATACTTCTCCGGGCTGGGCTCCCATCAATTCTTCTGCCGTCACGCGGCTGTCAGAACAGCCTATGTATAAAACTTCAGGGTTTTGTCCTTTAGACAATTCGGAAAAATAATCGGGTGATACCGCCAATTTATCTTCCACCCACCTTTGATTGTTTTCAAAAACTTTTATTAAATCCATGAAACGAATTTACTAAATAAATAAAAAGCCGGCAGATAAATTGCCGGCTTTCTACTTATAAATATTTATAAAAACCAATTATTCTTCTGAAACGATTTTAGCACTTAAGAATTCGCGGTTCATACGGGCAATATTTTCCAAGGAAATCCCTTTCGGACATTCCACTTCGCATGCTCCTGTATTGGTGCAATTCCCAAATCCCTCGGCATCCATCTGTGCCACCATATTTTGTGCTCTTCTTGAGGCTTCCACCCTACCTTGTGGCAACAAGGCAAACTGGGAAATTTTAGCCCCTACAAATAACATTGCCGAGCCATTTTTACAAGTTGCCACGCACGCACCACATCCGATACAGGTAGCTGCGTCAAAAGCATCATCGGCATTTTGTTTAGGAACAGGCAACGTATTGGCATCGATGGTATTTCCCGATGTATTAATAGAAACGAAACCTCCGGCCTGCTGAATTCTGTCAAATGACGAACGATCTACAATCAGGTCTTTTATTACAGGAAATGCAACAGAACGCCAAGGTTCTACATAAATGGTTTCACCGTCTTTGAACATACGCATGTGAAGCTGACAAGTCGTAATTCCGGTATCAGGGCCATGCGCGCGCCCATTAATATAAAGTGAACACATACCACAGATCCCTTCACGACAATCATGGTCAAACGCAACCGGTTCTTTATTTTCTTCGATTAATTGTTCATTCAACTGATCCAACATTTCCAAAAATGAACTGTCAGTGGAAACATTATTTAATTTATAAGTTTCCATTTGTCCTTTAATTTTGGAGTTTTTCTGCCTCCAAATTTTCAAAGTGATATTTATATTTTTTGATGCCATATTCTTTTAATTTACGATAGACGAAATTCGAATTTCGAGGTTCGTTTATTTATAGCTTCGAGCTTTCAGCTCAATAAATTCATATTTCAACTCCTCCTTGTGCATCACTTCCTGGTTGATGTCCTCGCCTTTGTACTCCCATGCTCCCACAAATGTAAAGTTCTCGTCATCACGTAATGCTTCTCCTTCTTCCGTCTGATACTCTTCACGGAAGTGCCCGCCGCAGGATTCGTTTCTTTGTAATGCGTCCATAGCCATCAATTGTCCTAACTCAAGGAAATCGGCTACACGTGTAGCCTTTTCCAATTCAGGGTTTAATTCATCTGCTGTTCCCGGAACAAACACATCTTTATAAAATTCTTTTCTTAATTCATCTATCTCACGAATGGCTTCTCTCAATCCTTCCGCATTTCTTGCCATCCCTACCTTGTTCCACATAATGTGACCCAGAGCTTTGTGAAAACTATCAACAGAACGATTTCCCTTGTTATTGATGAAGAAATTAATTTGATCCTGAACTGCTTTTTCAGCTTGATCAAATTCAGGAGAATCTGTCGGAATTTTTCCGGTCCGGATGTCCGCTGCCAGATAATCAGCGATTGTATAAGGCAACACGAAATATCCGTCTGCGAGTCCCTGCATCAAAGCGGAAGCACCCAAACGGTTGGCTCCGTGGTCAGAGAAATTTGCTTCTCCCAGCACATAACAGCCCGGAATGGTACTCATCAGATTATAATCTACCCAAACACCACCCATTGTATAGTGAACGGCCGGATAAATCTTCATAGGAGTTTCGTATGGATTTTCATCGGTAATTTTTTGGTACATTTGGAACAGGTTTCCGTACTTGTCTTCCACCCATTTTTTTCCCAATTGTTCGATTTCTTTATCGCTCGGATTATGATTCCCTTTTGCAAATGCAACCTCACGGCCTTTCTTGATAATTTCAGTTGAGAAATCCAGATAAACCCCTTCTTTTGTTTCATTATTTTCAATTCCGAAACCGGCATCACAACGCTCCTTTGCTGCACGTGAAGCCACGTCACGAGGCACCAGGTTACCGAAGGCAGGATATC